>CAZFHT010000049.1:0-13541 GCA_964518785.1 uncultured Eubacterium sp. | reverse complement strand
AGGACGATGCGATAATACTGGAATTTAAGGTGTTCAACCAGAGAAAAGAGAAGACACTGGAGGACACCGTAGCCTCCGCCCTTGCCCAAATTGATGAGAAAAACTACGAGCAGATACTAATCGATAAGGGGATTGCGAAGGAGCGTATCCGCAAGTATGGATTTGCCTTTGAGGGGCAGAACGTGTTAATCGGTTAGGAGTGAGGGTGGCAGAAGGAATTCTAAGGAAGGAGCTTTTTTTATTGGCAAAAATTCTTAAATGTGTTATTATTAGAACATAAAATGCGAGTAAATTTTTCGCAAGAAGGAGGGTAAAAATGCAAAAACGATTTAGAAAGAGGGCTGTGGGGAGTGCCGTTGTGTTATCGGCTGCCTTGGTTTTGGGAACATTGGCAGTTCAACCTACGGAATCCTCAGCAGCAACGAAGGCAAAGAAACTTAAGGTTACTCCTGCCAGCAAAACATTATACATAGGGGGACCGTCATCAAAGAAGACAGTTACGCTGAAAGTCAAAGTCACGCCGACGAAAGCGTCCAAGAAAGTTACTTACAAATCTTCGAATAAAAAAGTAGCTACTGTTTCCGCAAAAGGAAAGGTGACGGCGAAAAAAACGGGAAAGACTACGATTACGGTTACGTCAAAGAGCAACAAGAAACTGAAAGCAAAGATAAAAATTAAGGTAAAGAAGTACCAGAAGACAACAAATGATACTTCTAACCAAACGTCAGAATCGACAGTGTCACCAACGGCAACAGCGACGTCCACACCGACAGTGACGTCCACACCGACAGCAACGGCGACTGTGGCACCGACGTCCGCACCGACAACAACGGCGACTGTGGCACCGACATCAGCAGCAACCGCAACGCCGCCACTGACATCAACTTCAGAACCGGATGTGGCAGCAGACAGTGTGCAGTTTAGCAAATCGACAGTTAAGGTTACGAAAACAGGTACAAAACCAAATCCGACTACGACACTGTCATTAACGATGTCTCCGGCTAATGCTACATCGAAAGTGACTTACAGTTCATCGGATACAGATGTGGCAACAGTTAATGAAGATGGCAAGGTGACTGGTATTGCAACAGGCACGGCAGAGATTACAGCGACCACAGATAATGGCAAGACGGCTGCCTGCACTGTGACGGTTGCTAAATCTACAGTGGCGATACATGATCCTTCGATTTTTAAAGATCCAATCTCCGGTAAATATTATACCATCGGAACAGGGGTTGCGATGGCTGTTTCCGAGGACTTACAGGCGTGGTCATCCACAACGCAGGGAGTTAACCTGTTTAAAAATGGGATTGACGAGTTTGAGGAATTGTTCGCTTATACAGGAGCATCAAAAGATATCGGAAATGTTTGGGCGGCAGATTTAATTTATAACACAAAGATGGAAAAATACTGTATGTATGTATGTGCTACTTGTGATGAATCTCATAAATACAAAACAGCAATTGCCATGTTTTCTGCTGATTCACCGACAGGACCTTACAGCTATCAAGGGCTTATTGTATGTGCTGACTTTACAAAAGACAACATTGAGACGACCAATATACGGTCTGCGTTGAATTTGTCTGAGGAAGATGAAATCCCGGCATATTATTATGATGCAAACGAAAGCGGGACTGGAGATTCTGCTTATTATAAAGAAAATTTCCCTGACTGTATTGACCCGGCACCTTACTACGGACCAGATGGAACGTTGTATATGGCGTATGGCTCATTTACCTGTAGTGGCGGTATCCATGTTTTGAAACTGGACCCTGAGACAGGTTTGCGAAGTTCTGAATACAATTATCCTTATGAAGAGGGGGTAAGCACTCCTTATTTTGGAAAGAAGATTACAAACAAAGCGGGAGAGGGACCGTACATTCAGCAGGTGAAAACCAGCAAATCGTCTACCGGATATTATTATTACCTGTGGACATCATCAGGACTTTTGAGAGGAACGGGCAACTATCATATGTCTATGTTCCGTTCTGAGAATCCGGATGGACCATTTGTAGATGTAAGTGGAAAAGAGGCTACAAGCGGCGGCGGTGCTTTAGTGACCTATAATTATAAATATAGTTTCATGAAGATGGCATATACCTCAATGGGAGGAAATTCGGCATTTGTAGATGATGATGGAAAGATGTATCTCGTATATCATAATAAATTTTCAGACGACTCTAAAGATCCGGGAACTCATATGCTTAAATTCCATCAAATGTTCATGAACGAAGATGGATGGCTTGTGACATCTCCGTTTGAATATCATGGTGAAAAGATTGCTGACAGCTATGAGAAAGATAGTGTGGCTGGCGATTATGAGTTTGTTATTCACAATATGTCAACTGCTGAAACGGTGGGAAATTATAATTATAACAGCAGTAAAGCATTAAAGTTAGGTGCGGACGGAAAGGTTACCGGTTCACTTGAAGGAACATGGTCTCTGAGTGGAAATAATATTACAATGACTATTGGTACTACAGTCTACAAAGGCGTTGTTCTGGAACAGTATGAAGATGATGGGAATGTAGGAAATGCAATAACAAGCAATGATAAGACCATGGTATTTACTCTTTGCAGCGGCAGTGGTGTTATGGTTTGGGGCAGTAAAGTGACGGCAACTGACAAGGAGGCTGTTGCCTTTGATGCAGACCAGTTGTCTGTTGATGAAACTTTGGAAAATGGATTTGACGCACCTGCATATGGTTTGTACGGCTCAACCATTGAATGGGAATCAGATAATGCCGCTGTATCCATTAGCAACGGCAAGGCTGTACTCACCAGAGGAGCAAGTGATGTTGCTGTTACCATTACGGCAAAAGTGAGCAAAGGTTCTGAAACAGAAACTAAGAAATTCAATACCGTCGTAAAAGCGTTAAATATTGTCATTAGCAAGGTAGTAAATGATGACCATATTGTGTTGCCAAGTGAGTTGGCTGGGAATACGGTTACATGGACTTCTTCTGACCCTGCTGTTATTGATGCGTCAACAGGTTCTGTTACGCAGGATTCGAGTGAGTCCAAAACGGTTACGCTGACAGCAAAGGTAGCTGATATGGTGGTGAAAATTCCTATTGTTGTACTGCCGACTGCGAAAAATGTAATATATTCACAAGATTTTTCTAAGGTGACAAAAGCTGCTGATGTTATGACTTCTACTAATTACCAAGATGGTGTAACATTGGAGCAAGTAGATGACTTTGGTCAGTTCCTGCAGTTTGCATCGGCACAAGAGAACTCTCGTGGTGCTGTTATGGGATTCGGTGTCTCAGAATCGGTTGGAACTACATATACTGTCGAGTTTGATTTGTCTTTGAAAGCAGGAAATGATCAAACGACAGAGTTCGTACTGACAGGTAATGACAAGGTGTATTCGGGCAAAACTGTAAATGACGGTATTTCCGATGGGTACATTATTAAATTATCATCTGATAAGTCAACAACGTGGAGCATTAACGGAGAAGATGAAGTTGTTCTGCCTACGGAATGGGTGCATGTGAAAGCGGTTGTTGATACAGAAAATTCGCTGGTGACGGTTAAAATTAGCGATGACACCACGACTTATTATGACGGTGTTGTATCGGTTCATGGAACTGGCAAACTGGATGGATTTTATATTCGAGGCGGTCGCTATCAATCTGTGACAAAGATGGATAATATTGAAGTGTATTAAAAAAATAAAAAAAGGAGGTACTCTCATTTATGAGAAAAACGAGTAAGCAGTT
Organism: uncultured Eubacterium sp.; assembly: GCA_964518785.1. GTDB lineage: Bacteria > Bacillota > Clostridia > Lachnospirales > Lachnospiraceae > Eubacterium_F. Next base: position 9,816 of record CAZFHT010000049.1, on the reverse strand, counting down.
ACGACGGGTGGGGGCAGTTCTTATGGCAGTCGTTCTTGCTACGGGTGTTGTGGCAGCAGAGCCTGTCCAAACAGATGCAAAGACGAAGGCAAAGAAAATGAAAATTACGCCAGCTACTAAGACCTTGTATGTTGGCGGACCGGCATCAAAGAAATCAGTTAAGCTGAAGGTGACGATTACGCCGGCGAAGGCATCTCAAAAGGTTACTTATAAGTCGTCCAACAAAAAGGTGGCGACGGTTTCCTCCAAGGGAAAAGTGACAGCGAAGAAGAAAGGTAAAGCGACGATTACTGTCACATCGAAAAGCAACAAAAGACTGAAAAAGAAAATTAAAATTACAGTTAAGAAGTACAAAGCTGGCACAACGACGCAAAATACAGACACATCAGATACTACATCGTCAAATAATAATGCAGGTGGAACATCGACTACACCGACAGCTACGCCAGTGAATAATGCAGGGGGAAGTGCTGCTACAGCGACTCCGGCAGGCGGCAACTCGACAACTACTTCTGCTCCGGCAGGCGGGACCTCGGCTCCGACAGGTGACAACTCGACATCTACTGCTACTCCATCGGGCAATACATCCGGGGCTACTGCTACGCCGGCGACTAATGGCGGTGGAAGTACAGCTACACCTACGCCGGCGACTAATGCAGGGGGGAGTACTGCTACAGCGACTCCGTCAGGCAGCATAACGACAGAGAAGTATACAGGGGATTATGACCGTGTGTCAGTGCATGACCCTTCTATCGTAGTTGGATATTATGAAGGAACATACACCAATAAGAGTACGGTGTATGGAACCCAGAATGAGGATAAGACCAGAAAAGAAATATATTTTGTGTTTGGTTCTCACATGGCATGGGCATATTCCCTTGACCTTGCTAACTGGAAAACTTTTACGAACAACATAAATACAGACTATTCGACAATTTTTGCTAAGGATGCAGAATGGTCCGCATTGGGCAGCAGCTCATATGATGTGAAAGGAAATCTGTGGGCCCCGGATGTAATCTGGAATCCGACTCTCGGTAAATGGTGTATGTACATGAGCGTGAACGGAAATAAATGGTATACGTCCGTAGTGTTGCTCACTTCTGATTCTCTGAACGGTGACTGGACCAGAGTGGGACCGGTTGTGTACTCCGGATTTACAACGGCAGATGAGGCAAGTAAAACGGATTTATTTAAGGTGATTGGTGGTAGTGAGGTTCCTGAACGATACACATTGAGAAGTGATGGCGGGCAAGCTGTTTACAACATGAATGCCATTGATCCATGTGTAATCTATGATGGCGATGATTTGTGGATGTCCTACGGTTCATGGTTCGGCGGTATTTACATGATAAAACTGGACGCAGAGACAGGACTTAGAGATTATTCTACAATATATGAAACCAAAGACAATGTATCGGATGCCTATCAAGGATATTATATTGCCGGAGGTAACAATGTGTCTGGAGAGGCATCTTACATCCAGAAAATTGGAAGTGAATATTATCTCTTTATGTCCTATGGTGCCTTAGAGGCAGCAGGCGGATATAATATGCGAGTCTTTTCTGCGGATAAGATTACCGGACCATATACAGACCTTAGTGGTGAGGATGCCAGAAGGGGTATGAGTACGAGTACAGAAAAGGCGATTAATTCCGGTGCAGGTTCTATCAATGGCACGACAGGAACCAGGCTTATGAGTTACTACAAGTGGAGCTTTATGGATAAGGGCTATGTGGCACAGGGACATAACTCGGCATTTGTGGATGATGACGGAAAGTCCTACGTTGTATATCACACAAGGTTTAGTGATGGTGCAGATTATCATGAACTTCGGGTACACCAGTTGTTCCAAGCAAAAAATGGCGGGCTTGTGACTGCTCCGTTTGAGTATGCCGGCGAAACATTGTCGGATACAGCATATGACACAAAGGATGTGACAGGAACGTACCGTATTTTAACGATGTCAGGTACAGATTATAAATCATTGGAGTGTGTGACAGAAAAAGAAATTGAGTTAAAAGAAGATGGAACGGTAACAGGTGAATATACAGGAAATTGGGAACAGACTGCTGATGGTCCGTACTTGACCATAACCAGTGGTGGTGTGACCTATCAGGGTGTTTTTGTTCAGCAGAAATTGGAGAACTTAGACTATACAACTATGTGTCTGACAGTTGTGGGTGGCAATGATGTTGCTATCTGGGGTTATCAACCTTTATCCGGTGAGCAGGCAGTGAAGTATAGTAAGGCTAACTTGAGCATTCCTAGTACAACTTACTCCGGTACGGACTTGTCATTCCCGACAAAGGGAACATTTGATGAGACATACAGTTGGAAATCAAGTGACACAACTATTGTTACGAATGAAGGACAGGTGCAGGAGGTTAATGTGGATAAAACAGTTACATTGACTTGTACGATATCATCCGGGGGGGCATCGGATACGAAAAAATTTACCCTTTCTGTCCTTGCTAAGAATCCGACAAATATGATTCCGGGGATTTCGAGTGGGAAGAACGAAGTCGTTTCCTCGGCGGATACTGTTGGGGCATTTAAGGAAGAAACCCCTAGTGATAAGATTACCAGTACTACCGGTTTGTCTATCAGCTTTTATGTAGAAGATGTAACCTCAGATTGGGATACGATTCTTCGTTCCTCGGATAGTAAGTATTTTATGCATCTGGCAGTGTTGAGCTATAAGGGTTTGAACATCTTTGAGCAGCAGTCAAGTCGGGGTGAGTATGCAACGAAGAATGGTTATACGGGTGGTAATAGTGAAGTAGGTAATCTTTGGACAGCATATTTGAATAAAAAATGCTATGTAACGGTCAGCTTTAATCCGGATGGAAGCATTGCATATTATTTAGATGGTGAAAAAGTGCTGACCTATGGAGCAAATTTGACACCTCTAGACACGTCATCAGGTTCCATCACGCCGAAACAGGTTGTGCAGGCAGTAATCTCTTATTACAAGCAGGGTAAACTGGAATTTGATAAATCTGTAACTAATATTAAAATTAGTTACGGGGCAGATTTTGACTTGACTAGTTATGTGAAACCAGATTATGGCGAGTATTTGTATTATGCAGATTACGATAGTACTGGTGGTGTTTCGGATTGGACAACGAATAACGATGATGCAAGTGCATCACTTGTGTCGAGTAGCAGTGACAGTGAGTCGTTAAATAATTATATTCAGTTTAAAAACAGTTCAACAAGAGCTGCACAGTCATTGTACAATCAATTTGGTATTAATTTTACTGGTGTGACAGATTATACAGTAGAATTTGACGCTTCTCTGACAGGTGGAGATGAGACGAAAACAGCGAACGGCGTGACAGGGGGACGTTCTGATGATGAATTGGTGTTGTATACTGCTACCAATGAAATGTATGAAAAAAATAGAGAAAATACCGCAAACTACATATTTAGTCTAAGATATGCAAATGATCCTACTGATAGTGGTTCAACAACTAGATGGTATATCAATACTACTAGTGCATCTGGTGATGCTAATTGTACAATTCCATCGGGAACATGGGTACACATTTCATTATATGTAGATGGATCGAAAAAGAAGGTTAATGTTAAAATAACTGGAAATGGAGACAGTTCGATTTATTCCGAAGAATTGGCGATAAATGGAGATTCGACGGAGCTGGCGGGCATTTATGCGGCTGTTGCGAGAAATAATAAAGGTGCAATTTGTCTGGATAACATCAAAGTGTATAAAGGAACACAAGAACCGACTAGCGATAGTACAGAAAATTAATAACAACAATAAATAGCTTTTTCGCAGAAGGATTCCCTTGTCGGGGGAATCCTTCTGCTGTATAATAGTTTTATAAGTTACTGTCAGCGAGACAGCAGAAGTGTGTGGCAGTACGGATAGAGAGTTAAATGTTAATTAGCATACAATTTAACAATGACATACTAAAAAGTATATAGTAACATTTGTAAAAACGGCAAAGAAATGGGGATTGTATTAATGAGACGGAAAAGAAGGACAAAAAACAGAAAAAGAATACAACTGGCGGGCGTATTATTTTTAACATTGTCTATGATGGCGGTGTCGCTCTGCCCGGCGGGTGTGGTATCGGCAGAGACGGAGACGGTTACGAGGATGCCGCTTTCCCATGGGACAGCGGACAAGGACATTACCGAGGATATGCTGAACAATACGCCGCCGGATGATTATCAGGTGGACATGAGCATACAGGGGGACGCCAAAGATGGTGCTTACGACGATTATTTTTTGAAAGATGATGTGCAGACGGTTTCTATTAAAATTGATGAAAATAATCTCAACTATCTTCTTCAAAATGCTGACGAGAAACCTACCGTTATGACAGAGAGCGTCACCATTGGGGACAAGACGGTTGGTTACACCGGGCTGAAAACGAAGGGAAGTTACACGTTACAGCACTCATATACGGACAATTACGACAGTGACCGTTTTTCGTTTACCGTAAATTTTGGGAAATACATAAAGAAGGACAAGTATGGCGTAAAGCAGAACTTTTTCGGATGTCACAAAATAAGTTTTAACAATTTTTATTTTGACAAGACAATGATGAAGGAGTACATTGCCCTGACGCTTATGACAGAGATGGGGCTGCCTACGCCGCAGTATGGGCTGGCGAAATTGTACATCAATGGCAATTTTTATGGTGTTTATTTCATGGTGGAGTCCATGGACCAGAGTATCCTTGAACAGTATCAGCAGGTGGACGGAAAGGAAGTCAGTGATTATCTCACAAAGCCGGAGAATACTTCGCTTTTGTATGATGAGGCAATGGACAAACTTCTTACCTCGGACGGCACCTTTGATTTGAGTTCGGTGCTGAAACAGGATGAAAATGGTGTGTACAAAGCCAGCGGTGTTTTGAAGGACCAAGACACGTTGTGGGAGCAGGATGAGGACACATTGCAGGATGTGGCGGAGACGCTGCCCACTGTATTCAGTTGGCAGAAAAAGATAAACCAGCTCAGCAGTGGTACGAACTTTTCCGGGGAGACGCTGGACGTAAACAGTGATGAGTATTTGGAACTGCTGAATCAGGTTATGGATGTGGATGAGGTTGTCCGTTATTTTGCCGTCCACAGTTTTCTTGTTCAGATTGATGATATGTTTGACGGACAGAAGAACTACGGTCTTTACGTTGACAATGACGGAAAATGTATGGTGATTCCATGGGACTACGACTTGAGTTTTGGGTGTTATTTCCCAAGTACGGCGGAGGCGACAGCAAACTTTGACATTGATGCGATGTACAAAAAAGGACAGGTTGGCTTTGGGGCAGCGGCAGAAAAAAGTCCGGAGGAAACGTACAGCCAGTTCCCGCTGTTTTATGTTATTTATCAAAATACCAGTCTGATGGAGCAGTATCACAAGTATATGAAGGAATGTTCGAAAATCGCTGCATTAGGGGGGACGACATTTACCGGAAAATCTTATGAGCCGGGCTGGTTCCATTCGTTGATTGAGCAGCTTGAGGAACCGCTGACTGAGGCGGCGTCAGAGAAACTGGCAGCCAATGTGAATTATATGAATTTTATTAATCAGCCAAGCGGCGTGAAACTTGGACTGCCGAATCTTTCAAAGATTATTGCCATGCGTTCTGTAGGCGTGCTGGCACAGGTGGACGGTCTGGACACTACGGTATGCGGATACGGCTGTAATCTGGAGACACTCGGAAATGCTGCCGTGGGTGAGAATTCGAACAGAGGTGTGCTGACTGCCGTGGACGATACGACAGGCATTTACGTTACGGCGGATTATGGAATTACGAATCAGGGGCAGAAATCACCGTCCCTTAGCGTGAGGACACTGGGACAAAAAGAGGATGTGTATAAAATCATCAAAAAGTCTATTGGCTGTAGTAATTCGGACCTGATTGTTTATAACATAACGAATACCTCCACGCCGTCAGGCGAGTATACGGTAAATGTGCCGCTGTCGGTAGACTTTGCTAAAAGTAGTGCAGAACTTTACGCTTATACCACAGACGGAGGCGTGAAAAAACTGGACGCTGCGGCAGACGATAACGTTTACACTGTCGTTACCGATACGATTCAGTACATTGTCGTTGCGAAAAAAGGGAATGTTCTTGTGAGAATCTGGACAAATCCGGTGCTGTATATCGTTCTTGGCGTCGCAGTGCTGCTGGTGCTTGCCGTAGTGATAGTCAGAAAGAAGGCGGGGAAAGGTTCGAAGAAATAATTAAAAAGAAATCCAATCAGCGGGAGATTTTCTCAAGCCGATTGGATTTCTTTTTTGTTAACCCTTTTTTTCAATGAGATATGAAAGAAACAATGAATCCGGATAGAATAGCTGTAATCAATCCGGTGATAAACGGCAATAACAGTTTGTCTCGGAAAATTGCTTTTTTGTCTTTGTGTTTGATTTCGAGCAGTATGTTTTCATGATATTCCAGTAATTCCAAGTATTCCTTTAGTGTTTCTGGAAGATTTAATTTAATATATTGATGAGAAATGTCGTCAAGTTTTTGTAAATCAAGATTTGTTTCGGAGTTCTTGGAAATTTTATATTCATTAATAATATGATTGAACTGATTCATGGATGGTCGGATTTTAGAGTAATAATCAGGAAAACCTAAAGCAATTTGGTCACTTGTAAAAGGTGCAAGAGTTGTGATGTATTTTTCTTTGACAGAAATCCAAAACCATTCAATGGAATCACTATAGGCTCTTTGCAAATGACTTTTTGCAGAGTAGAGAGCTTTTTGAATGATATCGCTATTTGCTCCATTGATGTCTAAGACAAATGCGCGAATGAGATGGTCGTAACTATATCTGAGTTCGTGCAATGGCTGAATATAACATGAATTATTGGAATCAAAGGATTCAGCCTCAATAACAAGTTCCTTTGTTTTTTCATACCAATTGATTAAGGAGTAAAGTTCTTTTTGATAATCTTGCAGCATACAATCTCCTATGGTAATTTAGTGTTCATAATAATGTCGCTCTTTTTTTCAAATTCACCTGTTTTATATAATTTTCCCAGTGTGGTTCGCAAATGACCTCGGAAAAAGGCGGGATGATTGCAAATATTTGCGATTGTACAATCGTTGATCGTGGGATTTGCGTATTCTTTTGAAAATATTGGACTTTGGTTGTTCATTTAATCATCTCCTTTCGTCTAGTGTGTTAATAGTATTGTTTGGATATGTTAGTTACAGTATAAACCAATAATATATAAAATGTCAATTGTCGTTTTGCGCTTTTTTTGTCGTTTTTCGCTCGTACAAAAAAATCCAATCAGCGAGAGATTTTCTCAAGCCGATTGGATTTTTTTCTATTTTCTATCTGTTTAGCACTGTTTCACGTGACAGCTCTATTCATTATCCTGCTGCAAGGCAGCCCCCACAAATCCTTTAAACAGCGGATGCGGGTGGTTTGGTCTGGACTTGAATTCCGGGTGTGCCTGTGTGGCAACAAACCAAGGGTGGTTCGGAAGTTCGAGCATTTCCACGATTCTTCCGTCCGGGGAAAGACCGCAGAGGTTCATGCCGTTCTTCTCCAAGTCCTCGCGGTAGTAATTATTTACTTCGTAGCGGTGGCGGTGTCTCTCGTGAATCGTCTCGCTGCCGTACAAATCATATACTTTACTTCCCTTATCCAAAACGCAAGGATAAGAGCCGAGACGCAATGTTCCGCCGATATCTTCGATGCCGTCCTGATCCGGCATGAGGTGGATAACCGGATGTGTGGTAGACGGGTCCAGCTCAGCACTGTGGGCGTCATTCCAGCCGATTACATCTCTGGCAAATTCCACGATGGCAAGCTGCATGCCTAAGCAAAGTCCGAGGAATGGAATGTTGTTCTCGCGGGCATACTGGATGGCGAAAATCTTTCCGTCGATGCCCCGGTCACCAAAACCGCCCGGTACGAGAATACCGCTGACGTCTTTCAACATCTCGGCTGCATTTTCGCTTGTCACATCTTCGGAATTTATCCATTTAATATTTACTTGGGCATTGTGGGCGAAGCCGCCGTGCTTTAATGCCTCTACAACACTGATATAGGCATCGTGGAGGGCGGTGTATTTTCCGACCAGTGCAACGGTAACCTCTTTATTCAAATGTTTAATGGAGTCAACCATATCCTCCCACTCTTTAATATCCGGCTCCGGACAATCAAGATGGAGACATTTACATACTGTCTGGGCAAGCTCCTCTTTTTCCATGGCGAGAGGAACCTCATACAAGGTTTCTACGTCCAGATTCTGGATAACCTGTTTGTTCGGCACGTTACAGAAAAGAGAAATCTTGTCACGAATTGCCTTGTCCAGTGGGATTTCGGTGCGGCATACAACGATGTCCGGCTGGATTCCCATTCCCTGCAGCTCCTTGACGCTCGCCTGTGTCGGTTTGGATTTCAATTCCTGTGATGCTTTCAAATAAGGAACGAGGGTTACATGAATCAAAATGGCGTTTTCGTGTCCGACATCCAACTGGAACTGACGAATTGCCTCTAAAAATGGCTGGCTCTCGATATCACCTACCGTACCGCCGACCTCGATAATGGCAATCTGGGTATCTTTACACCCGTCATTGCGGTAAAAACGGCTCTTCAATTCATTCGTAATATGTGGAATAACCTGAACCGTACCGCCGCCGTAGTCACCTCGTCTCTCTTTTGAAAGAACGGACCAGTATACTTTTCCGGTTGTGACGTTGCTCTGTTTGGTCAGGCTTTCGTCGATAAAACGTTCATAGTGTCCAAGGTCCAAATCAGTCTCCGCACCGTCGTCGGTAACAAATACCTCTCCATGCTGGATTGGGTTCATGGTACCCGGGTCAATATTGATATATGGGTCAAACTTTTGCATTGTCACCTGATAACCACGCATTTTCAAAAGTCTTCCTAAAGAGGCAGCTGTGATTCCTTTGCCGAGACCGGAAACAACACCGCCGGTTACAAAAACGTACTTTACAGCCATAGGTATCCTCCATTCTGTTAAATCAAAACATATACGTCCATAGTATACCCTTTTTTTTTGCGTGTTTCAAGTGTAAATTCACCAATCTTTCACATACTAACCATTGATTTCTATTTGAAAATCTTTTATACTAAAAAGCATGGGAAAAGAATCAACCAATGAAAGGAATTTATATATATGGAAAACAATAACAAGAACAGCGACCCGAATCGAAATAAGAGATTGCGTACCAATATCATTATCTGCATTGTGGCAGCACTATTCTCTTTGTGTATTATTTTGTTTTTGAATTCCGAACTTCAAAGCAATACGGAGAAAGAAATATCCTATTCCAAATTTGTGGAAATGCTGAAAAAAGACCAGGTAAAGAAAGTTACGTTTAAGTCAAATCTGATTTACATTGAGCCAAAGACGGAAGAAAAAGTGGCAATGTTTGCGGTGACTTACTACACCGGATATGTCAATGATACCAGTCTTGTTCAGGATATGCTGAACAAATATGGCGTTGAGTTTACGGCAGAGGTGGACAGTGCCGGTTCCGGTATTTTAGACTTTTTCCTCACTTATATTCTGCCGATTGGCGGTATCTGGCTGCTGCTTTGGTTCTTTATGCGTTCTGCCACAAGAGGCGGCGGTCTTATGGGGGTTGGAAAGTCCAATGCCAAAATGTACGTGGAAAAGAAGACCGGCGTGACATTTGCTGATGTGGCAGGAGAGGACGAGGCGAAGGAGTCTCTGACCGAGCTGGTTGATTTTCTGAAAAATCCGGATAAATATAGAAAAATCGGTGCCAAGCTGCCGAAGGGTGCTCTTTTGGTTGGACCTCCGGGTACGGGTAAAACCCTTCTTGC
>CAZFHT010000048.1:0-13734 GCA_964518785.1 uncultured Eubacterium sp. | reverse complement strand
AATACATTTTCTCATTTTTACCCTCCTATAACACTATAATTTTTCAGTTCGTAAATTCCGATTGATAAATTCCTTAATACCACCATCTTAGCATAAGCATACAAGCAAGTCAATTTTCGCCCATTTCTGTAATTGTAAAAGAAAAGATTTTAATTTAGAAAATGCGGGCGATTACATAACGTTTGAATTGTTGAATACCTCTGCTGCAGAAAATACCGTAAAAGGTATTCGCACTCTAATCAATGAAAAATAACTCAGGAGTTCTGACAATCAGTGAGAAACTTTAACGCACAGCGTTTCCGTTTCGAATCGATTGTCAGAATCTCTTGAGTTTTTTATTTATTAATCTTTATTTGTTATTATATATAATTTTTAGCTTAACCTTTCATTCAGCTCTTTACTCAAATCCTCATAACCCGGTTTTCCAAGCAAAGCAAACATATTTTTCTTATAGCTTTCCACGCCCGGCTGGTTAAACGGATTAACGCCAAGGATATAGCCGCTGATACCACAAGCGTACTCAAAGAAATAGAACAACTCACCAAGATAAAACTCGTTCTGCTCCGGTATGCGAATAACCAGATTCGGAACATTTCCATCAGTATGAGCAAGCTGTGTTCCCTTCATGGCACTCTTGTTAATGAAGTCCATCGTCTTTCCTGCCAGATAGTTCAAACCATCCAAATCATTTGCCTCTTCTTTTACGGTAATATCCAATGACGGCTGTTCCAGTTCCATCACTGTCTCAAACATAATGCGGGAACCATCCTGAATAAACTGCCCCATTGAATGAAGGTCTGTAGTGAGGTCAACAGACGCCGGGAAAATACCTTTCTGGTCTTTTCCTTCGCTCTCACCGTAAAGCTGTTTCCACCACTCTGCTACGTAATGGAAAATCGGCTCATAGTTTGCCAGCACTTCCACGTCCTTCCCTTTCTGATGAAGAATGTTCCGAACAGTTGCGTATGTAATCGAATCATTTTTCTCAATCGGAGTTTCCAGACACAGTTTCCTCATACTCTGTGCGCCCTCCATCAGTTTCTCAATGTCCGCACCACTTGCTGCGATTGGGAGAAGACCTACGGCTGTCAATACAGAGAAACGTCCCCCTACATCATCCGGCACAACAAAGGTTTCATATCCCTCTTCTGTTGCAAGTCCCTTCAAAGCTCCCTTTGCTTTGTCCGTTGTAGCATAAATTCTCTTTGCTGCCTCTTCTTTCCCATATTTCTTCTCCAGCATTTCCTTGAAAATGCGGAATGCAATAGCCGGTTCTGTTGTCGTTCCTGATTTGCTGATTACATTCACCGAGAAATCCCGGTCTCCAATGGTTTCAATTAACTGTGACAGATAAGTGCCGCTGATACTGTTTCCGGCATAATAAATTTCCGGTGTTTTGCGGACAGATTTATCCACACTGTTATAGAAACAATGACGCAAAAATTCAATGGCTGCACGAGCTCCCAAATAAGAACCGCCGATACCAATAACAATCAGCACGTCAGAATCGGATTGAATTTTCTCAGCCGCCTTCTGAATCCGTCCAAACTCCTCCTTATCATAATCAATCGGCAAGTCAATCCATCCAAGAAAATCATTTCCTGCACCGGATTTGCTCTCCAATGTAGTTCTTGCTGCCTCCACAGCAGCCTCCATGGATTTTATCTCATCATCCCGAATAAAACCAGAGGCAAGTGAATAATCAAATGTTACGTGTTTTCCCATTTTATTTATCCCTCCTAAAGTTATATAATTGTGTGACACGAGAGAAAAAATCTTTCGTCTCGGTGTTTTTACAAGGACACTAAAGGTAAAATCGAATTATGTGCAAGCACCCATCGATTTTACCTTTTGCCCCTTGTTATATACAAATTATACTTTTACAAAATCTCTCTGTCAACCATTAACCCAGCTTTATTCGTCATCCTCATCGTAATCTTCATCATCATCCAGATACTGTTTATAATACACCTTATAAACCTTTGTCTGGTCTGAAATCTCTTTGCAGCTCACTGTAACAGTTGCAAAATAATCCTTGTTCTCTGCCTTCTCTGTACTGTAACTTACATCAAAATCATCGCTATCCAACACTGTCTCGGCATGAAGATTGAGGATTTCCGCAGGTGCTTTTGTCTCATCACCATAGAAAGTAATCGTTCCTGTCTCATCGTCCACATCTGCATATTGATAACCGTCATCATCGGTGTAATAATATACTGAACGCAGAGTACACACGTTCGTTATCGGATAGTAATAGATACAATAATAGTAACCATCCTCGTCATACGCATCAACCACATCGTAATATGTAGATTGATAACTATAGTCAATAGTCAATTCCACGCCATCAGCTTTGATGGAATATCCATCGCCTAAATGCGTATTTTCGCCAAAGAAATAAATGTACCTTCCTACTTTTTTCGTCTTGTATATCGTATTACCAGAATCTGTTAAAGTGAAGGTTTTTGACTTTCGGATTAACCACTCCTTCGTCTGACCATCCAGAGTCAACGTCACTTTATCCCTTCCTGTCGTTTCATCTTGACCATATGTCACCTGTGCGCCTTCAAGGTCGAATGTCACTTGTAAGCTATCCAATTCGTAATCATCATTTATCTCCAGCCAGTTTGCATCCCAACTGTAATCTGTTGAAAAACCGACGGATTCTCCATTCACGGAAACATCCGCTATGCCAACATTGTACAATGATAGCTGCACATAAAATTGGAACACCCTCGTAAGCCCATTTTCCGTTACTTTATAGGCTTTGATGGCACCCTCTTCCGGTGTTACCTCTTTCACCTCAGTCGCATCGCTAAAGGCAATTGTAACATCATCCGCACTTAGTTTTCGTGAGGCATAGATGGTGATATTGTTACTGTAACTGCCCGAATCATAGTCATCTACTCCATCGCCACTGACAGAAAATCTAAACATGTCACAGAGTGATGAATAATATTCTGTAACCTCTGAATACAAACTTGATACTTCATCATCCTCCTGTGCCTTCTCAAGTTTTGTTCTGTATTCCTGAAGTTTTTCCTGAATTGGGGTAGAGTCATCCAAAAATTCAGACCACTGCTCAATTGAATCCAAGTACTCTAAAATACGACCTTTCTTTCCTTTAATTGACAGCCCAATATCTGCTGTTTCACCAAAATAGTAACTCACCTCGTTCACCGTAGTAAATGTCTTTGTCGTACTATCGTAGTCGCACACATGCCAGAGTGTTCCATACTCATCCGGAACATGATAAGTTGCCTGTTTTGAACTTCCCACATACACCTCAACTTTAACATCCGAGTTAGCCAGTGCCTTTGAATCATTACTTCCCTTATTACTATAATCGTGCACATAGAAGGAATATGTTCCTGCTACCTCTTTGTATATGGTTGTCGTCTCAGGTCCTTCATACAATGTATCATCAAGGTCAAGGTCCGCATACGTCTCGCCTCCGTACAATGCCTTTTTCCCAGCATAATATGTATGGAACTCTGTATCGGAAGTATATGGGCCAACAAGATGTGAGTCAGCATCACTGATTGCGCCACTCTCTTCTGTTCCCCATGTCAGTATAAAACGTACCTGCGAGCCGCTAATCGCCTGACTAACACCTGTTCCCTGTCCACTGGTAACTGCGTCCGGTACCACTTGCACAGTGAAAGATGTCGGAAGGTATGTTCCACCCTGTCGTTCTGTATTTTTATCCATAATTTGTACCGTACAGTTTCCTGCCGGCAAATCTTCAAACTCGTAGTATCCGTTTTCATCTGTCTTACTAGAGGTCAATTCTTTTCCAGTCAGTGCATTTTGACCTGCACGCACAGAAACAGTTAAGCCTTCCACACCTTTTCCGGTCAAGCTGTCTGTAATAGTACCGGAAATGCCGCCTTTCTTACCCAACATTTCTTCCGGTATCATCTTAATGGCTTCATTGGTGTATGTCTCGCCATACACACTGGTAATAACAACTGTCTGCGTTGCCGGAGCATAACCTTCTGCTTTTACATACAAAATGTAATTCCCGGTTTTCACCGCACTGCTTAAATACTTACCATCTGCATCTGTCTTTATTGAAACCGCCTTCGAATCTGACGCAATTCCTGCCACATCATACCCAGCCTGATAAGGCACTAAATACAGTTCAGCTCCTTCAATCACCTGGTCGTCATAATTTTTTACTACTCCTGCAAATTTAACATCTTTGGCATCTTCGTCCTCTTCATTGTTGTTACTTATAACGGTCTCTACTTCACCTGTATCTGCGTAAGTGACAAAAATCATGCCCAAACCTGAAATCTCCGGCTTATCCGCCTCCTTAGATACCGATACCGTTGTATTCTCAGCACCGGAACGAATCCGCAAGCCAAAGGTAGTATTTACAGCGGCAATCTGCAAATTCTGACTAGTAACCAAATTCGCTTTCTTCGTAATGCTTACCGGAATGGTCTCGGTAGATTTGCCATAAATCTTTACATCCCCTTCACTGCCTATATCCAGTTGTTCCACTGTACCATCATTCTCAATATCAATCTTTTTGTTTTTCTCTGCGACCTGAACAGTGGCAGACGCATTCTCTCGAATATGAATATGTGCTTGGGCACTTTCCACACTCAAATAATTACCGGTTGCATTTTCATAATAGGTATCCTCTGCAATATTTAAAATACGAACGCTTTTAAATTTTCCATAGTTCTCTATCTCTCCATTTGGCGTATCTACGATTAAATCAACGTTACTGTAATCGCCTGACGGAATAGTAAATTTCTCGCTCTTATCTGTTTCTATAATCAAAATTTCCAAATCATCTTTTGCTAATGCAGATGTAATATCTTGATTACCGGATACCTTTGCAGAAGATGCTACTGTGACATCACACTTCGCTGAAAATCCACCATCTTCTGTCTGTGCCGAAATCGTTACTGTACCTTTTGCCACACCCTTCACAACGCCTTCATTTGTTACCGTAGCGACTGAATTATCTTCCGAAGTCCAAGTCACCTTTTTATTGGTAGCGTTTGCCGGTGTTACCTCAGCATATAAAGTCTCAGTATCGTCAACATTCAGTATCAGTTCACTTTTAGACAGCGTAATGCCGGTAACCGAAACTTTTTCCTCCGGTTTAGGCGTAGGCGTACTTGATGTACTTCCACTTGCGCCCTGCTGAGAAGGTGAAGCTGTAGGTGTACTTTGCCCTGCATTTTGCTGCGAAGTTGATACAACAACTGTAAGCTCTGCTGATTTTTTGTTGCCGTCCTTACTCGTCACTACAACCTTCGTCTGTCCTGCACTGACAGCAGTGATAACACCTTTCCCACTTACCGTAGCCACCTTTTTATTTTTTGATAAATAAGAAAGACTTTTGATACTTGCTTTTGCCGGTGTTACCGTTGCCTGTATCTTCGCTGTCTGTCCTTCTTGCAAACGAATCGTTTTATTAGCGATAGAAACCTTCTTTACCGGTACACCTACAATAATTTTGCAAGACACACTCTTTGAACCTGCTTTTGCCTTAATAACTGCGGTTCCTTTTTTCTTTGCTTTCACAACACCTTTCTTATTTACCACAGCTATCTTTTTCTTTGTACTACTCCACTTAACCTTATTTTTCCCTGCTCCTGATACTTTCAGTTTTACTTTTGCACCCTTTTTTACTACACATACGCTTTTGTTAATTGTCAGTTTAGCCTGCTTAGCCTCACTGACATGTGCCGGAATCAGTGAAACCACCATGGCAAGCACTGATATGTACAGCAATACTTTTCTTACTCTTTGCAAATCTTTTCCCTCGCTTTCTTTTTTATTCGGTAATTTTAAGGAATTATTTCCATTTCCTTCCTATTCTACTACGTATATCACTATTGTGCAAGATTTTTAAAAAAGATTTTACAAAAGCGTTGCATTAACCCATATATTCCCGAATTACATCCCGAATAATTTCTTCCTCCTCTTTTGTAAATTCGATGGACAACGAATTCTTTTTTTCACCATCTCTTGGAACTAGGTTTACTACCTTCCCTGCTGCCTCCGGTTCTTCTGAAAAATATTCCTGACGGTATTCCTCGGTTGCACCCGGATGAAAAACTTCATTTTCCAGTCTCGGTTTATAGAAATTCACAAGATAATCTGTCACATCAAGCTGCAGAAGTTCTTTTTTCCCATTAATGTTAGCAAGACAGTCAGCCACCAGCAGAATACCATTGCCAAAAATTCCGGAGAGAAGGCTGCTGTAAACAATGCTCTCCTCCAAATGATACGCCATGCCCCACAAGGAGCAGCCCATGGCGGTCATCATAGAAAAAATCAGGCAGAAATTGCCAAACGTCTCCCACGATTGCAGCCGCAGTCCCAACAGCCGGTATTGTTTCACATAATTTTCCACAAAAACAGATACATCCGGTACGCCAAGGCGCAGTTCATAGCAAGTCTGGAACCGCTTGCATAGATTTTTCATCCGGGGATGTCTGGAATTTCCCATATCCTTCGCCCCACGTATCAGTCTGCCATATGTACAGCTTACCATTCCCTTAGTCAGCACCCCCACCAAACAACACGCCAGCACCACATAAACAGCACCGTAAGAATTTAAAAATTCCGTCATACCAAATCCCTTCCTTTCTTTTGCCGATTCCCGGCGGTTTGGAATTTAGTATAACAGCAGAGGGACAAACTGAATAGTCAGCTTGTCCCTCTTTTTCGAAAATCATATTTCTTATTATGACAAAAAAAGTCTTTATTCGTCCTTATCTGACAAAAGAGCCGCCTTGTCGATAATATCCGCCACCTTCGTTACAGCACTCTGCTGATTGCTGGCAGCCATGGCAGCCTTGTAGTCTTGTTTCTTCTCGTCTACATACTGAACCGCTGAGAGAAGACGCTGACTTGTCAGCTCCTCCTCTTTGATAACGTAGCTAAAACCTTGCTTTTCAAACGATTCCGCATTCAAAATCTGGTCTCCCCGGCTTGCCTCCAAGGAAAGCGGAATGAGAATATTCGGTTTGTGCAGAGCCAGAAGTTCACAGATTGCATTTGCCCCTGCCCTTGAAATCACAAAGTCTGCCGCATCCAAAAGGTCGCATAACTCTTTTTGAATGTACTCATACTGTACATACCCTTCTGTGCCCTTCAAACTTTCATCTACCTTATCTTTTCCACACAAATGAATGATTTGATATTTTTCTAACAACTGCGGAAGAATATCACGAACTGCCTCATTCACCCGCACAGAGCCAAGACTTCCCCCAATCACGAGAATCACTGGTTTCTCCGCTGTAAATCCGCAAAAATCCAATCCTTTCAGACGGTTGCCGGAAAAAAGTTCACTTCGGATTGGAGAGCCTGTCAAAAATGCCTTGTCCTTTGGCAAATGCTCTAATGTCTCCGGAAAATTCGCACAAATTGCCGCAGCCGACGGAATACAAAGACGGTTGGCAAGTCCCGGTGAAATGTCCGACTCGTGAAGGACACATGGCACATGACGATGCTTTGCCGCCTTAACAACCGGAACAGTCACAAACCCCCCTTTTGAAAATACAACAGAAGGTTTCACCTTTTTCATTATTTTTTCTGCCTCGGTATATCCTTTTAAAATCCGAAAAGGATCTGTGAAATTTTTCACATCAAAATACCGACGGAGCTTTCCAGAGGAAATTCCATAGTATGGAATTTCAAAATTTCCGATAAGTTCTTTTTCAATTCCGGTTTTCGAGCCAATATAATGAATCTCATATCCCCGGTTTTGCAGCTCTGGAATCAGTGCAATATTCGGAGTTACGTGACCTGCTGTACCTCCACCTGTCAAAATGATTCGTTTCACCTTACTGCCCCCTTACAAATTTGCTTTTATCTCGTCTGCGATTGCCGCCATATCCTCCGGCATATCACCTTGTTTCCATCCAATCTTTACGTCATCATTTTCAAAACGAGGGATAACGTGTACATGAAGGTGAAATACAGTCTGCCCTGCTGCCTCCCCATTATTCTGCAAAATGTTTACACCGTCACACTGGTAAGTTTTTTTCAGTGCTGTCGCAATCTTCTTTGCCACAACCATAATTTTTGACGCATCCTCATCCGGCAATTCAAAAATATTCGGAGCATGATTCTTCGGCAGTATAATCACATGACCTCTTGCCGCCGGACTGGCATCCAGAATTGCCCGAAATGAATCGTCCTCATAAACTGCCGTTGACGGAATCTCTCCCGCTAAAATCTTACAAAAAATACAATTTTCATCCTTCATGACTTCCTCACTTTCTGCCAACTCATGGCGCTTTTCTTTTTTTATAACTGAAAGATGGTATCAAAATTTCTCACATAGTTAAAATTCCCTTGAACCGATAACTCACCCGACATAAACGCCGACTGAAAAGATTTTCCTCCGCTGAGAATATCCCGGAAAACGGAAGATTTCACCTTTGCCGTCACATCCGGATTATCCGCAGTGCCGCGGTAACAATTCAGCCGTTCGCCTTGAATGTCAATAATCAGCGGTGAGTCCTCGTCCAGTAAATCAATCTGGAAAACAGCGTAAAAATCATCCATCGGATAAAAGCTGTCCGTCAATTTCCTCACATATTCGTCTGCCCCGCTGCCTTCTCCTAGCATACCCTTAAAGAGACTTGCTAATTCCTCAATATCTTCCTTCTGCTTTTTAACATAGGTATCATTGGAAACATAAGCCGACAACTGCTCACTTTCCTGCGGCGTCAAAGACAGGGTGCTTCCCCTCATAACCGTTTTCTTAATCTGCATAAAACTGTTCGGCAGTCCGGTCGTTTTTTTCGAAATCATCCGATAAAAATTCTCAGTTTTTTTCTCAATTATCATGTTATATTTTGCGTTCGTCTCAAACTCAACATGGTCGTCTACATAGGCGCACAAGCCTTCTCCGGGAACACCTCCAAGCATTTCCCACGCCCGAATCAGGGAATACTCTGCCTCCCTCTCTCCATATGTAGTTGACATAACCACCGGCATCATGTAGGTGCGGGATATATGCTCCTTATCCCCATAGAGCCAGCAGGCGTCCAAAAACTGCTGCATAAACCCGCCAATGCCAAACCATTCCAAAGAAACCGCCAAAATAATTCCATCTACATCCTTTAGTGTCTTGGGCAGTACCGCAATACTGCTTTTCTCTTCGTATAAATTGTACCGTTCCACTGTCACCCGGAGTTCCTCAAGAACTTTTGTCATTTTTTCCACAACAAAAAGAGTCGGGTCATCCACCAGTCCTCGTCCACCGTAGTAAATATTAACTCTCATAGGAAACCTCCATCCGTTTTATTTTCGTCATGATAAAACAAATCACGACACCTGCTGCCAGTCCCCCTATATGTGCCGCATTATCAATACTCGGATCCTGAATCCCACTGTAAATGCTCAATGCGATAAACAGAAGATAACGCGGCACCTCTGTCGTTCTGTGTCCTTTGTTCCCAATAACAAGCAGAATCAACAAGGCTCCCGTCAGTCCGTAAATCGCACCGGATGCGCCGCACGAAACCGTATACACGCTGCTAATGTATATATTATAAACAATTGAAGTAATTCCTGCAAGAATTCCTGACAAAAAATACAGTATCAGATACCTTACTTTTCCAAGCACATTTTCTATCGCATATCCGAGAACAAGCAATGATATCATATTATTAAATAAATGCTCGAATCCAAAATGGAGAAAAAAATGGGTAATAAGCCGGTAATACTCATGATTTTCCAAAATCAGCGGCTCATAGCAGGCACCCATCTGAATCATGAAATCCGTATCACTGCTGGAACCGTTCCATTCTACATAAGCATACACGAAAACATTAATGCCGATTAATAACAGTGTCATAACTGGTATTTTGTTTCTTTCTCTCATAGCAACCTCTTTTATTTTGACTTTCCCCATTTTTCATAACCAGGATTACTCAAACACCTCTAAATTAAAGCATTGAGCCAATGTAAGCTGTTGTGATTGCTCCTTTTTCAAAAGGAATTCTTTTATGCCTGAGCGTGTTCTGGAAAGGACACGCTCTATAGCATATCCTAATGCGTAAAATATGAATTTCGGTATATCATATATCCTCTTAGAACATGCTGTTAATTCCAACATAAAAATAGTGTCTTCTTTTTCTGAATTTATGATAGCAATATAGCCGGCGGCTAGTGTTGCAAACAGATTTAAATTTCGGATGGATTGTAACGTCATAACTCTTAAATCTTCAAGACCAAACTGCTGTTTTTTGAATTTAAAATATTCTTCTATTCGCCATCTCATCAGATACACTTTTGCCGCAATCATGCAAAGTTTCTTCTTTTCCGTCAATTCCAAATTTGTAATCAACAACATCGGAGCTTTCCCAAAACCATATACAACCACCAGAACTAAATCTTTGTCTGGAAATTCACATAACTTTACAGGAATGCAGCTGATTTTACATTCGATTTTCCTTCCCTGTTTTCCCATGAAATCCATTCGGTAATTTCCCTTATAGAGGTTTGCAACATCCATGATGTTTTGTGTTTTATTCTTATAAACCACATTTCGATTCTTTTTTGCACGAATCACAAATTTTTCATCATTTTTCAGAAAATATCTGTAATAATCATTTGCGTCAAATCCCCTGTCAAGCGTGCGTACACAACTTTTCTCAAAATGAGCAGACAATGATTTCAAACAAGCTAAATTCTCGTGAGTCATACTGACAAATCCGTTTTCCGCAGAAGAAAACACTTTTTCATAAACGGACATCGGCATCTTTTTATCTTGAGAAAGCACTGACGCTTCAACGGTAAAATAACCTTTTCTGATTTCACCTGTGCTTCCGTCATGAACATCAGAAATCGCCTCCATTTTCGGACTGCAGGGTTTCGTGATGTCAGAATTATCAACAACAATAACAGCCTGTTCCTCATCGATTTGCTTTTTGACTTCTGCAATGTAATTATTCATAATGGTATCTTTTTCAGAAAAGTCAAAAAGATTTCTGGAAAGACGGTCTATTGTTTTTTTCAGTGTAATATTCTCATTCAAAGAACGGGCAATTTCACTTAAATGTACTTTGTTGCCCGCTAAAATACCATACAACATCTGTGCGACAAATTTACTTTTCGGTCTTTTTAGCCCTTTTGATATTTTTTCAGAAAAATTCGCTAAATCCCTTTTAATTTCATACCCTAATCTGTTATAATTAATCATGCAAAAACACTCCTTTGTTTGTTGATTTGTCGTGATTCAATTATAACGTTTAGGTTGTGTTTTTGCATTTTTTATTTTTTCAAGGAATGTACTCCTTAAAAAATGGGGAAAGTCAAACCTCTTTTATTCGTAGACTAATATTGTCCTTTGTGTTATGATTGATTGTAACATAAACAAAAATATCGGTCAATGCACCGAAAAGGAATGAGGTCTGTCATGTCGGTCACAGTATACGCAGATGAAAAAAATAAAAAAACGATTCTCACCCTTTTGGAGGAAATGGGATATACACTGCCCTGCAACTGTCAGGGGAGTCACCTTTGCAACGGCAGACGCTACTCCTTTGACTGTGCCATGATTCCCAAAGAGCCGATTACAGTATCTTTGTCAAAAGACAGCCAAAAACTCCACAGCGTTTCTTTGGAACAGATGACTCCGGTTCCCGGCAGGGGCGACACCCTTCTGGCAGACCTTGGCACAACAAGTATTGCCTTGGCTCTCATCCACCGTCATACAGGAGAGCTGCGTCAAACCATAGTATTTCCCAATCCACAGAAAAAATATGGTGCTGATGTCGTATCCCGAATCCAGTCCTCCATTCAGGGCAGCCGGGATATTTTACAAAAAGAACTTATCGATTCCCTGACAGAATATGCGTCTGCCCTCTGCCAGCGTAACCATCAAGCCGTAAGTGAAATTTCCCACTGCTTTATCGCAGGGAATACCACGATGATTCACCTTCTTTTAAATTACGACTGCACACCTCTTTCCGGCAGTCCTTTTGCCATAAAGGAGCCTCAGCCGGAGCCTTTTTTCTATCACCAGTGCCGGGTTCAAATTCTCCCTTGGATTTCCGCTTTTGTCGGCGGAGACATCACAGCCGGATTATATTCGTGCTCCATGATTTCATCGGAAGAAACGTCTCTCCTCATTGACCTTGGAACAAATGGGGAAATGGTTCTGTCTCATGACGGAAACCTTTACGCCGCTGCCACTGCCGCCGGTCCCGCCTTCGAGGGCAATGGTCTGTCCTGCGGCTGTCCGGCAATTCCCGGTGCCGTCAGCCGGGTAGCGTTAAAACGACTTCGCCCTGCCCTGACAACGATTGAGAACAAACTGCCCTTAGGAATCTGCGGCTCCGGTGCGATTTCCCTTGCCGCCGAAATGCTGCGGCACGACTACATGACGCGAGACGGGCTTCTTACGGACAAATTTCCGGCAGACGGTATTTTTCTCGGCAGCACACCTGACGGCTCACCACTTTCCTTCACCGCCGAAGACCTCCGCAATGTACAGCTTTCCATTGCTGCCGTAGCCGCCGGAATCGACACGCTGACACAAGCTGCCGCTGTCTCCCCCGACGAAGTTTCCCACATCTATCTGGGGGGCGGATTTGGTTTCTATCTGAACCTTGATGACTGTCAGACTTTAGGGATGTTTTCCTCCTTAATACAGGAGAGAATTGAGCCTATGGGAAACACTTGTCTGAAGGGTTTATACCAACTGGCGGTTTCCCCTGACCAGTCCATCCCGGCACCGCAGGTTCACGCCGTCAATCTGGCAGAGAGCCAATACTTCCAGAGCCGTTTTATCTCCCACATGACTTATGAAAGAAATCCCGGCTGAGTAATCTCTGCCACATAAGACTCCCCTCCAATCAGCAGAATGTCGCCATCCTGCAATATCGTTTTCTGCCATGGCACAAGCCTCTTTTCGTTATGGATAATTCCCATATCCGCTTCTTCGTCCACAATATAGACACCTCCTGCCTCCTGCATGATTGTCAGTTTCCCCATGGTAAATGGGAAATAAGAGATGGCAATCGGTTCTCCTCCTCTCCGGGGAATGAGACAGACATTTTTCCGAGTCCGTTCCTCATCCTCCATTTGAAAAATTGAACCGCTTTTGCGGGGTATCGTTTTCCATATGCCATATCCTGCTATCGCCAGCAAAAACGCAAATATGCCTGCAGTCTTCGTCCAATCTGTCTCGCCGGATAAAGGCTTTTGAAAAATTCCCAGCCACCACATTGCGATAAGTCCTATCACCGCCACAGCCGCTATCGTGCCCGGCAGAATATAACCCTTTAGCTGTTTCTCAGCCGCAACATTCGTCACCGCTGCCGGTGAAACAATTTCTTTTTTCTCCCCCATTTCACCCAGTTCTTCCCTGCTGCCCGCCTTCTCCACATATTCCCTCAGCAGTCCGCAGGTACACCCGGTCTCTTTTGTCCGTTTGTGCATACCATAGACAAACAGAACCAGTTCTTTGTCCTTCTGGTTCATTTTTTCCATAATCGTTTCCAGCAGACGGCTGATTGAGTGAACCGGATTTTCCTCACACTCGTCCCGGTAAATGCCCTCTACTTCGCCGGATGCCTTATCGAAAAACAAAAAATCCTCCCGAATTACAAGTCCCTGACTATCCAGCAAATATTCCTCCAGAGAGACCTCCATATCGAATATCCGTCGAAAAATCCTTTTCATATCCTCTATGTCAAAATTTCCTCTGGCAAAATATTCTCCCAGAGAAACCTTGCCGGAGAT
>CAZFHT010000047.1:0-13849 GCA_964518785.1 uncultured Eubacterium sp. | reverse complement strand
CGGATAGTAATGTGATGTCTAAAAATGATGATATTATTGCTTTTGTAAAAACAAAGTGCAAATAAAAAAGTAGGATAAATTCATATGGCTTACAGGAAGTTCACGAAAAAAGAGTAAAACCATTTCCAGAACTGTGAACTGCCGCCGATTACTACTTGACAATCCCTTCATTCACTGGTATAATAGCTTTCGTTGGTGGCAATTGCCGACGACAATTTCATAAAGTTTTTCGCGGGTGTAGTTCAATGGTAGAACACTAGCCTTCCAAGCTAGATACGTGGGTTCGATTCCCATCACCCGCTTTTTTGCTGCCCGTTTTACGAAAAAGGGAATACGAAGGAGATAAATTTTGTGACGAAAGGAGGCACTCATCCCTTATGGAAAAGACGACAACCCCGAAAGTTTTGCTGGCTGGTATCAATGCCAAGTTTATTCACACCAATCTGGCGATTCGTTCACTGAAGGCAAACGCTCGCCGGTATGAGCTAATGGTGGAAATTTGTGAATACACAATTAACCACCGGCGGGAAGAAATCTTTGCGTGGCTTTACGAGAAAAAACCGGACGTGATAGGATTTTCCTGCTATTTGTGGAACATTGATTATGTTATGGCTATCGCCTGCGATTTGAAAAAGATTTTGCCGCACATTCAAGTGATGCTGGGGGGACCGGAGGTCAGCTATCATCCGGAGGAGGTGCTGGAGAAAAATCCTTTTATCGACGTGATTATGGTGGGAGAGGGCGAACTTACCTTTTATGAATATCTTGGGTGGCTGGCGAAAGAACGGAAAGAGAGAAAAGATATTCCCGGACTTGTCTATCGGGAGGCAGAGGGGCAGATTTGCCGTACAGAGCCGCGGATGGCGATGGATATGGACGATTTGGTCTTTCCTTATTCAGACATGGATGGGCTGGAGAACCGAATTCTCTATTATGAGAGCATACGGGGATGTCCCTTCTCTTGCAGTTATTGTCTGTCCTCCATTGAAAAAAGGGTGAGGATAAAAAGCCTTGAGAAAACAAAAAAAGAACTGGATTTCTTTTTGGGACATAAAGTTCTACAGGTGAAATTCGTTGACCGCACATTTAACTGTGACCGGGAATACGCCTATGAAGTGTGGAAATATATCGGTGAAAAAGATAACGGTGTCACGAATTTTCATTTTGAAATCGGCGGCGACCTTCTTCGGGAGAAGGACTTTGAATTACTCCGCACATTCCGGCGGGGGCTGGTGCAGTTTGAAATCGGTGTCCAGTCTACGAATCCGGATACCATTCAGGCAATTCGACGCACAATGGACTTGAAAAAACTGGAGAACAACATTTATCGTGTTCATCAGGGCGGAAATATTCATCAACATCTGGATTTGATTGCCGGACTTCCTTACGAGGACTATACCAGCTTTCGCCAATCCTTTAATGATGTGTATGCCATGAAACCGGACCAGTTTCAGCTCGGTTTTTTAAAGGTGCTGGACGGCTCGCATATGGACGAGGTAAAAGACGATTACGGTGTGCGTTACAGCTCACGCCCTCCTTATGAAGTATTTTCTACTAAATGGCTGTCCTATGAGGATGTGTTACAGTTAAAACAGGTAGAAGAAATGGTTGAGGTGTATTATAACAGTTTTCAATTTGCGGCAGCGATGTCTTATCTTGTCCGGTTCTTTCCGACACCGTTTGATTTGTATCGTGAGTTGGGACGCTATTATAAGGAAAGGTCACTTTTGGATGTCAAGCACAGCCGCCTGGAGCGTTATGAGATTTTGTGGGAATTTTCCATGGAAAAATGTGTTATTTCCGAAGAAGAACGGGAAGACTTAAGACAAGTGATGACATTTGACCTCTACAGCAGGGATTATGTGAAAAATCCGCCTGATTTTGTCACAGTACGTAGTCAGGAGAAAAAGAGAACGATTCGAACTTATTTTGACCGGATAAGTCAGTCGGGTGAGGTTCCTCCCGGCTACGAGGGGGCTGTCACAAGGCAGTTGTATCATATGCTTTATGTAAATGAATTTACGCTGGATATGGACTCGCTGCTGGAAAATGGAGAAATCGTGCGTACAGCACCCCGGTATCTGATGTTTGACTACAAAAAAAGAAATCCGCTGAATAATTCAGCGGAGATAACCGAAATAGTTATTGATAACTAGCCAGCACCTGCTGGAGATTTTGGAGAATGGTTTCTTTTCTCGGATGGCTGCCATCCCGCACCGAACGGATAAGTGCTGTGACCTCCTCCGGCTTGTCCATTTGAAGGTAGACAGCAGCAAGCTCTGTGTAATCCGAGGCTTTTTTTGAACCGTACTTCAAAGCCAGCAGATAGGTGTCGCGGGCAGCCTCGAAAAGATTTTCTTTGGCATAAGTGCGGGCGAGGTCCGTCAGGGCGAGAAGAAATTGACTGAAATTTTCATCATATTCCGATAATGTCTTGAAATTTCCCACGCCATATGCTAACTTTAAATCTGTATTGGAATATTCCGACAAGTCCATCATAGGATTTTTGAGCATATGATAAATCTGAGTGATGTTTTGTCTGGCTGTATCACTGGCATTTTCATGGCAGGGGATTTCGGCTTCTGCCACAGAGAGCAGAGGAAGATGGGAGATATCCTTTTTCCTTGTGCGGTTCGCCTCCTCCTCGCGGAGCCAGAACTCATCCGATGATTTCTTTGCTTTTCTCTGGCTCTTTCGCTGCTCATAGTGGAGCCATGTGCAGAAAATGAAAAAGCAGATTAGGTAAACTAAAATATATTTCATATTACAACATCCTTTCAGAAAGGGGGATAAAAAATGTTCAATCGTAAAAACCAGCGCTTTATTGCAGCAATTATCTGTGGCATTATCATATTTGCCATGGTAGTAGGTCTTTTAGCGTCAATAGTATAATAATACAGGTCGAAAAATTGTGCAACAGGGAAAAAGGAGGGAAAAGAGTGAGAAAACAGAGATTTGGACCCGCAATTCTCGTGATATTTATTATGCTGCTGCTCATTAGTGCATACGTGGCAGGTGCTTATGAGATGGTAAAGCCGGATGAAGATAAAATCTGCAAAGGGGTATATGTTGATAAAGTTGACATCGGCGGCATGACGAAGGAAGAGGCGCAGACTGCCTTGGATGTTTATACAAGCCAGCTTGTATCGAGAACCATAGAAGTAGATGTAAATGGAACGGTTGTCTCTGCCTCTCTCAGTGATTTGGGTTATGAGTACACTGCCGGAGATGCACTGGACAATGCGATGGCGTTGGGAAAAAATAGCAACCTTTTCAGCAACTACGCCCAGATAAAAGAAATATCCGCAGAGCATAAAGTTTATCCACTGGAATCTTCTTACTCCGAGAAAAAAGTAAAAAAATTTGTGAAAAATAAATGTGGGAAAAAATGTACCAATGCTGTGAATGCCAAGGTGAAAATGAAAAATGGCAAGCTTACTTACGTAGAGGCGAAGGAGGGCGTGACCATTGATGTAGATACCACCATTGCGGATATTAAGAAGGCATTGTCAGAGCAGGAGACCTCTCAGGTTGTCCATGTCACTGCTACGGTTACCATTCAGGAGCCGACGGTTACAAAGGAGCTGGCGTCCCGCTGTAAAGATAAGCTGGGCAGTTTTACCACTTCTTTTAATGCCGGGAATATCAGCCGTTCTAAAAATGTGGCAAACGCAGCCCGGCTGATTAACGGTACGGTCATTTATCCCGGAGAAACGTTTTCCGTACACGATGCCATATCCCCGATGACCGAGGAAAATGGTTATTATGCGGCACCCTCCTACAGCAATGGTCAGGTGGTCGATTCCATCGGCGGCGGCGTCTGTCAGGTGTCTACCACTTTGTACAATGCGGTTCTACGTTCAGAGTTGGAAATTGTAGAGCGCAGTCCACACTCTATGGTGGTCACATATGTGAAACCGTCAATGGATGCTGCGATTGCGGGAGATTATAAAGACTTGAAGTTCCGCAATAATACGGACGTGCCGATTTATATTGAAGGCGGCACTTACTCCGGCAATGTTTATTTTAATGTATACGGAGAAGAAACCAGAAGTGCGGACCGCACAGTGGAGTTTGAATCTGAGGTGACGGAAACGATTGAACCGGGTGCGGATAAGATTACGTATGACAATACGAAACCGGAATCTTATTCCGAAGTGACGCAGGAGGCACATACCGGCTACAAAGCGGTTTTGTGGAAGATTGTCACAGAGAACGGTGAGACGGAGAAAACACAGGTCAACAGCAGTACGTATCAGGCAGAGCCAAGGTATGTCACAAAGGGAGCCATGAAGTCCTCCGAATCGTCTGCCACGGCTACACCAAAAACCACTGATAAGGCGACAGCGACACCGAAATCATCCGCGAAACCAAAGGTTACGGCAGCACCGAAAACGAAGGCGACAGCGACACCGACACCGAAGAAAGAGACATCAACACCACAGCCGAAAACAGAGGAAGAAGAGGAACCGGCAGCAACAGCGGCTCCTGCTGCTACGGCGGCGCCACTGCAATAACTGTGGTGAAGAAGGGAAGGAAGACAGATGGAAATAGGCAAAGTGCCGGAAAATATATTAAAGCGTTCGGTATTTAAGAAACTGACGGTGAAAAGACCGGAGGTTCTTGTTCATTCCGGCGTGGGAGAAGATTGCAGCGTTCTCACTGCGGGAGAGGATGCATTCGTGTTGTCTACGGACCCGATTACGGGTACGGCTAAGGACATTGGAAAACTAGCTTTTCATGTTACGGCAAATGATATCGCCTCCTCCGGTGCGGAACTGATAGGTATGATGGTGACGATTATTTTTCCACCGGACAATTCCGAGGAGGAACTAAAGCAGATTATGTCAGATATGACAGAACTGGCTGAAAAGTATCAGGTGGAAATTTTGGGAGGCCATACCGAGGTGTCGGCGGCAGTGAATCAGACACTTGTGTCCGTCACCGGGGTAGGAAAGATAAAAAAAGACAAGGTAATATCTACCGGAGGGCTGAGAGCAGGTCAGGAGCTTGTCGTCACAAAGTGGATTGGTTTGGAGGGAACCTCCATTTTGGCAAAGGAGTACGAGGAACGTCTGAAACAAAAACTTCCGGCAGAAATTTTGAAAAGAGCACAGGAGTTTGACCGCTGTCTCAGTGTGGTAGAAGACGCCAAGGCAGCTATGACCGCCGGGGTGTCCGCCATGCATGATGTGACAGAGGGCGGAATTTTTGGTGCATTGTGGGAGATTGCCGAGGCGTCCGGCGTAGGGCTTGAGGTTGATTTAAAAAAGATACCGATACGTCAGGAGACGATAGAAGTGTGCGAGTGCTTTGATATCAACCCTTATCTGCTGATATCCAGCGGTTCCATGCTGATTGGAACAGACCATGGCAGCAGGCTGGTGACAGAACTGGAAAAAGCCGGGATTCACGCCGCTGTCATCGGTTATGCAACAGAAGGAAAAGACCGGATTGTTTTGAATGGTGAGGAAAAGCGGTTTTTAGAGCCGCCTAAAACAGACGAACTATTCCGTGCAAAATAGAAAAGAGGGATAAGTGTGAAAGAAAAGATTTTGAAAAATATAGCAAAAAATTCAAAATTGTCCACAGAGGATTTGGCGGCTATGCTTTCTGCCACGCCGGAGGAGATTGAACAGGCGTTAAAAGCAATGGAGGAGGATGGCGTGATTTGCGGCTATCCGACACTGATTAACTGGGACAAGACCGATTGTGAACGAGTGACTGCACTGATTGAAGTGAAAGTATCTCCGGAGAGAGGGAGAGGTTTTGACAAAGTGGCAGAGCGTATCTACCAGTTTGAGGAGGTAGAAAGCCTGTACCTTATGAGTGGCGGCTTTGACCTTACGGTGATTATTGACGGAAAGAGCATGAAGGAGGTAGCGAGGTTTGTGGCTACCAAGCTGGCGCCGATGGATTCCATTGTAAGCACAGCGACACATTTTGTCCTGAAAAAATACAAAGAGCATGGACTTCCACTCGTACAAGAGAAAAAAGGAGACGAAAGGCAGTTGATTACACCATGAGAAATCCCATATCAAAAAGAGTAGCAAAATTGGAGCCATCGGGAATCCGCCGTTTTTTTGATGTGGCGAGCACCATGGAAAATGTTATTTCATTAGGAGTGGGGGAGCCGGATTTTGACACTCCATGGCACATTCGGGAAGAGGGAATTTATTCACTGGAAAAAGGCCGTACCTTTTATACCTCCAATGCCGGATTGACAGAGTTGAAAAGAGAAATCAGCAGTTATTTAAAACGCCGTTTCCACCTTCCTTACACCGAGGACGAGGTGCTGGTGACAGTGGGAGGCAGCGAGGCGATTGACGTTGCGTTCCGGGCAATGTTAGACCCGGGTGATGAGGTCATTATCCCGGAGCCGTGTTTCGTTTCTTACCTTCCCTGCGTAGAGATGGCAGGAGGCGTTCCGGTACAGCTTGCCTTGGAGGAAAAGGACCAGTTTAAGCTGACAAAGGAAAAACTGCTGTCGGCACTGACGGAAAAGACGAAAATGGTTGTTCTTCCTTTTCCGAACAATCCTACCGGTGCCATTATGACAAAGGAGGAGTTGGGGGAAATTGCCGATATTATAGAGGAGCATGACTTGTTTGTCTTATCCGATGAGATTTATTCGGAGCTGACCTATCAGGGCGACCACGTGTCCATCGCATCACTGCCGGGCATGGCAGAACGGACGGTGGTAATCAACGGATTTTCCAAGTCCTACGCCATGACAGGGTGGCGGCTTGGCTACGCCGTAGGACCGAAGGAGGTCATACAGCAGATGATTAAGGTACATCAGTATGTTATTATGTGTGCACCGACCACAAGCCAGTATGCAGCAGTGGAGGCATTGCGGAATGGGGATGAAGATGTGGCACATATGAGGGAAAGCTATGACGAACGCCGTTGTTTTCTTGTAAAAGAGCTGAATGATATGGGGATTCCTTGTTTTGAACCGAAAGGAGCTTTTTACGTATTCCCTAATATCAGCAGGTTTGGTATGACATCAGAGGAATTTGCCACAAAACTTTTACATCAGGAAAAGGTGGCAGTTGTTCCCGGAACTGCTTTTGGACAGTGTGGAGAGGGATTTTTGCGTATTTCTTATGCCTATTCGATAGAAAATTTAAAATTAGCACTAGGAAAGATACAAAAATTCCTAGACACGATTTTGTAAACGTGCTATTATAAGTTATATCACGAAGTAAAGGGGAGAAGAGCATGGCTACATTAAATGCAGAGCATATCAATCCGTTCCTTATGGCCGCAAAAAAAGTTTTGCAGGACATGTGTTTCGTGGAAGTTGGAATCCAAAAGCCGATGCTGAAAGAAGCGTCTTTCGGTGCGGACGATTGGGTTATTATAGTCGGGGTAACCGGTGAGATGAGAGGTCAGGTCTTGATTGCCATGTCGGCAGAGAACGCCTGTGATATTGCATCTAAGATGTGTATGATGGAGGTTCGCGAGATTGATGACTTTGCATCCAGTGCTTTAAGTGAATTAGGGAATATGATTATGGGTAATGCAGCGACAGTTTTTTCATCTAGTGGTGTTGGTATTGATATCACACCGCCAACTTTGTCCCATGGACAGGTAAGTTTTACCAGTTCTTTTGCGAAAAGTCTGTGTGTCCCGATGACTTATCCAGGGGGCGGCATTGAATTATTCCTGGCGTTGCGTCAGGAAAGTTGACGGAGGACCAATTGTTAAATATTGTTTTACTGGAGCCTGAGATTCCGGCAAATACGGGGAATATCGGAAGAACCTGCGTGGCAGCAGGAGCAAAATTGCATCTGATTGAACCGATGGGCTTTCAGATTAATGAAAAACAAGTAAAGAGAGCCGGATTGGATTACTGGGACAAGCTGGACTATCAGATTTATGACAGTTACAGCGATTTCCTTGAGAAAAATCCAAAAGCAAAAATTTACATGGCGACTACAAAAGCGAAACATGTTTACAGTGACGTACCTTATGAAGAGGATTGCTATATTATGTTTGGCAAGGAGAGTGCGGGGATTCCCGAGGAAATTCTCGTAGAGAATGAGGAGAACACAGTGAGGATTCCGATGTTTGGTGACATTCGTTCGTTAAATCTCGGCAATTCGGTAGCTATTGTACTTTATGAGGCATTGCGTCAGCATGGGTTTCAAGAATTGAATAAAGCAGGACATCTGCATCACAGCCATTGGAAGGATGGCACCATGTAAATGGCGATAAGCAAAAAAAACCGTATATGTAGAATCAATACATGTGCGGTTTTTTTCATAAAAGAAGGTAAGAGAGTGTAGAAAAGGAGGAAGTTTTCGATGAGAGGTATTGAGACACCAATAAAGAATTTGCGAAGAAAAGTTTTTACAGAGGTGGCGAAGGTAGCATTTGAGTCCACGAATATCAATGATGACATTGAGGCGATTCCATTCAAGATAACGCCGGGAGAAACGCCGAAATACCGGGAAAGCATTTACCGGGAACGGGCGATTTGTTCAGACCGCGTCCGCCTCGCCATGGGTTTATCCTTACAGCCTAACGACAAACCGGTGCATATCACCAGTGGTTTGGACGCCAGCAACGTGGCAGAGAAATATTATGAGCCGCCGCTGATGCAGGTTATCCCGTCTGCTTGTGACAGGTGTCAGGATAACGTCTATATTGTGTCGGACCAGTGCCGCGGCTGTGTGGCGCATCCATGTAAAGAGGTCTGTCCGAGAGAAGCGATTTCGATTGTTGACGGGAAATCACATATTGATAAGGAGAAGTGTATCAAGTGTGGCAAATGTAAAGCGATTTGTCCTTATGGTGCCATTGCGAAGAAGGTACGCCCTTGCTCCGCAGCCTGTGGAATCAAGGCGATTAGTACGGATGAGCAGGGCAGAGCTTATATTGATAATGATAAATGTGTGAAATGCGGTCAGTGTATGGCAAGCTGTCCGTTTGGTGCTATCGCAGATAAATCCCAGATTTTCCAGATGATTCAGGCGATGAAACAGGGACCGGTCATTGCAGAGCTGGCTCCGGCTGTCATCGGTCAGTTTGGTGATGATGTGAGATTGTGGAAGATTAAGGCGGCATTGAAGGAAGTCGGATTTGCCGATGTATATGAGGTGGCACTCGGCGCCGATATCGGAGCCATCACAGAGGCACACCACTACGTGAATGAAGTGAAGACCGGGAAATTGCCATTTCTTTTGACCTCCTGCTGTCCGGCGTGGTCAGTTCTTGCGAAAAGGACGCTGCCGGATATGGCAGAGACCGTGTCCAATGCACTGACGCCGATGGTTGCCACTGCCCGAACCATTAAGAAGAAACACCCGGAGGCAAAGATTGTTTTCGTGGGACCTTGTGCAGCGAAAAAATTAGAGGCGTCCCGCACCACGATACGAAGTGATGTGGATTTTGTCATTACCTTTGAGGAATTAGACGCTATTTTTGCGGCAAAAGGAATTGACATGGAAAGCTATGATTGTGAGGAGCCAATCCATGATGCTACCGGAGCCGGGAGAGGGTATGCTGTAGCAGGCGGTGTGGCAAATGCTATTGAAGAGTGTATCAATGAATATTATCCGGGGACGGATGTGTATATTGAGCATGCGGAAGGTTTGGCAGAGTGCCAGAAAGCCCTTCTTTTGGCGAAAGCCGGGAAGAAGGATGGCTGCCTGATTGAGGGCATGGGATGTCCGGGAGGCTGTGTTGCCGGAGTAGGAACAAATATTGAGATTCCGAAAGCAGCACAGGCGGTGAAGAAGTTTGTGAAGGACTCCAGTACTGCCCTTCCGCCAATGGAATATTCGGAGATTGAACTTCCGTAAGAGAAAAAAAGATAAGATAGAAAAAAGTCCGTCTTTCGCAATGGTGCGTTTCTTAGTCGGACTTTTTTTGCGAAAAGAGGGATTGTTTTGATTCGAAAACTGGTGTTGTTTACAAGAGGAATAGAGACGCTGTGGTATTTTAGTGTGCAGCTTGGAAAAACGTTTCAGAAACTTGGCTACGAGGTATTTTATTTTGACCAGTGTCAGGAGTATGACAGCCTTTCTAAGCTACTTGATTTCTGCCAGCCGAAGGTGACGGCGGCAGTGAGTTTTAATTTTGACGGGTGCTCCGGGGAAGAGTATATGATTGATTCAAAGGGGATAAACTTTTTTGAGGCGAGGGACATTCCTTTTATCAACATTGTTGTGGACCATCCTTTTTACTATCACAAGTTTTTACCTTATCTGCCGAAAGATTATACACAGGTTTCCATTGACCGGGAGCATGAGGCATATTTGAAAAGATTTTTTCCATGGATGACGAGGGGACCGTTTATACCGCTGGCAGGCACGTCTCTCTGGGAGGAGGATACGCTGCCGGGGTGGGACGAAAGACCGGTGGATGTCGTTTTTACCGGAAATTACACGCCGCCGAGAGATTTTGTAAAAGTAATTACGAGACTGGATGATGAGTACACTGCTTTTTATTATGGCATTATTGATGATTTTATCCGCCATCCGCATATGGGCATGGATACCGGACTGATTCAGCATTTGATGAAAGATGTCGAGGACATTGACGAGGATGGACTGCGGGATACACTGCCGAATATGATTTTTATTGACCTCTATGTACGCCATTATTTTCGTGGAGAAGTGGTGAAAAAACTGGTGGACTCCGGAATTAAGGTGGCTTGCTATGGTGCCGGGTGGAATCGTCTGGAATGTGAACACCCGGAAAATATTATTGCCGGAGAGGTGCTGGACTCCCATGGGTGTCTTAAAGAAATCAGCCGGGCGAAAATTTCTCTGAATGTTATGCCTTGGTTTAAGGATGGGGCGCATGACCGGGTGTTTAATTCCATGTTGAACGGTGGAGTCTGCTTTACCGATTGGAGTCGCTACCTGACAGAAGAGTTAGAGGATGGGAGTGATGTGATTTTTTATGAACTGGACCAGTTGGACAAGCTGCCGGAGCAGGTCAATGCCCTGCTGCGGGACAGGGATAGATGGGAACAGATACAAAAAAGAGCATATCAGACAGCGAGCGAAAAGCACAGGTGGGAACACCGGGCAAAACGCATACATGAAGAAATCCTTTGCAAGATGTAAGGAATCATGTTAAAATGGGAAGATAGCAAAAAAGGAGGGTGCAGATGGCTGGAAAATTAAAAAAGCAGAAAAAACACAGAAAATTTTGGCTTGGCTTTAAAATATTTATCTTAGTACTGTTGCTGATTATCCTCATTGGAGGCATTATTTTCTATTTTAAGTATGGAAGAGACATTTTTGCCATGCAGGATGAGGCAAAGGCATTGGTGCAGGCGTCATCGGAGGAAACATTCCGGTCATCCGAGACATCGATTGCCTATAATAAAAAAGGTAAGCAGATTGCTGTTTTGAAAGGCGATAAAGATGCCTACTATCTGGACTTTGATTCGATACCTCAATATGTAAAGGACGCTTTTCTTGTTACTGAGGACAAGAAATTTTACAGCCACAACGGTATTGACGGAAAAGGAATTGTTCGTGCATTTGTGGAGCTGATAAAAAATAACGGAGAGAAAACGCAGGGTGCCTCTACCATTACCCAGCAGTTGGCAAGGGGAGTATTCCTGAATTCAGATAAAACTTACGAGCGAAAAATTAAAGAAATTTTCATTGCCCTTGAGTTGGAAAAGAAATATACGAAGGAACAGATTTTTGAGTATTATCTTAACACTATTTATTTTGCCAATGGTTATTACGGAATTGAGGCGGCGGCAAAGGGCTACTTTAGTAAGAGTTCTCAGGAGTTAAGTCTGGGACAGCTCTGTTTTCTCTGTGCGATTCCGAACAATCCGACACGTTATGACCCGGAAAAGAATTATGATAATACGGTAAAACGTAAAAATCTTATTTTAGACCAAATGCTGGCGGACGGTGTTATCAATCAGGTCGAATATGATGAGGCGTACAACGAAGAAATTAAGTTAAATATACAAGAAGTAAAAAAGAGAAATTATATACAGACTTACATTACTTACTGTGCCACAAGAGCCTTGATGAAACAAAATGGATTTACCTTTAAATATGAGTTTGACAGTGACGCAGAAGAGGAGCTTTATGACAGTGAATATGAAGACGCCTATGCGGTTGCCCAAAAAATGCTTTTAAATAATGGTTATCGTATTTACACGTCCATTGACCTGAAAAAACAGAAAAAGCTGCAATCCGCAGTCAACAGTGAATTGTCCGGTTTTAAGGAAAAAAGTACTGATGGAACTTATAAAATGCAGGGCTCTGCCGTCTGCATTGACAATTCTACCGGACGAGTTGTGGCGATTGTAGGAGGAAGAAGTCAGTCTACAGAGGGTTATTCACTGAATCGAGCCTACCAGTCCTTCCGCCAGCCCGGAAGTTCCATTAAACCGCTGATTGTTTACACCCCTACGCTGGAAAGGGGAAGTACGGCAAGCACGACGGTTCATGATTATAAATTCAGTGGCGGACCATCTAACTCGGGCGGCACCTATTATGGTTATGTCAGTATTCGATTTGCTGTGGAGCACTCTTTGAATACCGTTGCATGGCAGTTATTTGACCAGTTGACACCGGAGGTTGGTCTGGAATATCTGCTGCAAATGAATTTCAGCAAAATTACAAAATCAGATTATTACCTTTCAGCATCGCTGGGCGGCTTGACTTATGGCGTCAGCTCGCTGGAAATGGCGTCCGCCTATGCCACACTGGAAAACAACGGAAAATATCGTGAGCCTACCTGTATTATCAAGATTTTAGACTCCGATGGAAATATTGTAGTAGATGATGATGTGAAAGAAAAACTTGTATATAAGACAGACGCAGCGAACTCCATGGTGGACATTATGGAGGGCGTTATCACAAGGGGTACTGCCAGTGGACTTGGCTTGGACAACGGTATGCCGAGTGCAGGAAAGACCGGTACGACAAACGATAAAAAAGACGGCTGGTTCTGTGGTTTTACGCCATATTATACAACGGCAGTCTGGGTTGGCTACGACACACCGAAGGCGGTGGACGATTTGTATGGTTCCAGCTATCCGGGACGGATTTGGCACAACTTTATGAACGATATTCACAGCAAGCTGGAAGTGAAGAATTTCTCCTTTGAGGGTGAGAGCAAGTCCTCCTCATCAAGTTCGTCCTCATCCAGTTCCAGCTCCTCATCCAGCAGCAGTAATAGTGACACCGGACAGGGCGGCAGTGTGGACGTGGACCCGGACGATAACGATTCATCCGTAGATAAAGATGATGATGACGACGAGACAGTAGATGCTACGAAAAAGCCGACAGTGACAAAAGCTCCGGCGACAGAAGTTCCGGTGCAGGAAACCGAGGTACCGGTAACTGAGGCTCCCGCACAGGAAACCGCAGTACCTGACGTCGAAGAACCCGACACATCCGAAGAAGACGAAGAAACCGACGAGTAACTCCATTCGAACCATTATCATCCTTGACATAAAAAGTCTCAAGGAGTAAGATAGATTACGTAAAATGGGATTAAACAAAGGAAAGAAGGAAATAATCATGGGAAAGAAAAATATTGACTGGGCAAATCTGGGTTTTGGCTATCAGCCGACCACAGAGCGTTACGTATCCAACTATAAAGATGGTAAATGGGATGATGGCGTGATGACTACAGACGCCACTGTAACGATGAGTGAGTGTGCCGGAGTTCTCCAGTATTCACAGTCATGCTTTGAGGGATTAAAAGCGTATACGACAGAGGACGGGAGAATCGTTACTTTTCGCCCGGATTTAAATGCACAGCGAATGGTAGATACTGCTAAGAGATTGGAAATGCCGGTGTTCCCGGAGGAACGTTTTATCGAGGCAGTAGAAAAAGTAGTGAAGGC
>CAZFHT010000046.1:0-14023 GCA_964518785.1 uncultured Eubacterium sp. | reverse complement strand
TTTCATTTACGGCGCCGGAACGCTTTGTCACTTCTCCGGTGACGGCAACGACAAATTCACTGCGAAGTTTCACCGCTTTGGCAAAGCCTTCCTCACCGACACCGCTTTCCTCAAAAATCAACTGGATAATACCGGAACGGTCACGCAAATCAACAAAGACGATACCTCCCTTGTTTCGGCTTTTCTGCACCCATCCCATGACGGTCACCGTCTGTCCGATATTCTCTGTCGTTAATTCCGCACAACGACAAGTGCGTTTCAATCCTCTCATTGATTCAGCCATTGTTATTTATCCTCCTAATTCTGAAAGAACTCTTCAATCTCGGTATAACCCTCTGCCTGCAGCTGTTCCTTCTGGAATTTCTTATTTTTCTTCATCATACTGATATTTACGGAAACGCCATTTGCCCGTTCCTCTCCTGCCTTGGCAATCACCTCGCGTATAAGCTCCGGTGACGCTTTTTTATCAATCAGATAAGCCTTTTTCTTTGCCTCTGACGGAATCTGGAAATCACGCTCCAAAAGTAACATGACAATTCGCTCAAAGCCGATGGAAAATCCGCAGGCGCAAATATCATTTCCGGTAAACTTGCCTATCATTTCGTCGTAACGTCCGCCGCCGCCTACGGAACCGCCAAACTCGTCCATGGCGATTTCAAAAATCGGTCCGGTATAGTAGGACATTCCTCTCACGAGCGTAGGATCAAAGGAAATTTTAAAATCTGCTGTCTTTACGCTCTCCACCGTAGAAATAATCGTAATTAAATCCTCGGACACGCCCTCCTCCAGACAATCGCCAAGAGTCTGCTGCATATAGCGTACTCCCTCGATATCGTTCGTAACGGTATCAAATAATTTTCTGCACTTTTCAACAGAATCTGCTGTATATCCTGCCTCCAGCAGTTCTGCCTCGACACCCTCCATGCCGATTTTATCCATTTTATCTAAAACGATAAATACATCATCGTATTGAGCCTCCGGGAATCCGCAGTATTTAGCCATGCCCTTCAAAATCTTCCTATTATTTATGCGAATGGTAAAATTCTTAAAATCCAGTTTTCCAAGCAGTGTGGTGGTGGCAAGAATAAGCTCAATTTCTGCCAGATAAGAGGACTCTCCGAGAATATCAATATCGCACTGCATAAACTGACGGAACCGTCCCCTCTGCGGACGGTCTGCCCGCCATACATTTCCCATTTGCAACGCTTTAAAGGTAGACGGTAACTGGTTGGCATTGTTGGCATAATAACGTGACAGCGGCACTGTCAAATCATAACGCAGACCACCATCTACCAAGTCAGCCTCGGATTCTGCTGTCTCAAGATTTAATTTCTGTCCTCTTTTTAAAATCTTGAAAATGAGTTTTTCATTTTCTCCGCCCTGCTTGCTGTTCAGGTTTTCGATATGCTCTACACAAGGTGTCTCGATGGACTGAAATCCAAAAGTCTTATAAGTTTCTTTAATCACGCTGATTACATAGTCACGAATCGCCATTTCCTTTGGTAAAATGTCCTTCATCCCTGTGGTTGGTTTCTTTTTCAATGTCATGTTATCGGTTCCTTTCTTTTTATCATCTCGTCAATTCTCGTAATATAATCGTCGACGCTTTTCACATTTTCAATGCGTTCCATCCGGTTCTCGCCATGATACACGCATTTCGTAGAGCCGCCGCTGCCAAGAGCAACAATCGTCTCCAGCTCCTCCATAATAAAAATGTTATATAAACACTCTTTTCCCGGTCTGGCATAGGCAACATTTTCCTGATTCGTATTTCTCGTAGTCCCGGCTTTATTTTTCTGGCGGTACATATAATATGGCTCATAACCATTCTCACGAAGAAAACTGTCACTCCCGGTCTGTAAAACAGGAATCAATGTGTCCTCCGGGCGAATTTCCCCGCCCTGCTCCATCTGTTCCCGTCTCATGCGGGACGCCCGCTTGATTACCAGTGTATGTATGGTAACACTGTCCGGATTCATCTGCTGAATTTGTAAAAGGGTGTTTTGGAAATCGACTTCATCCTCCTCCGGCAAACCCACGATTAAATCCATATTGATGTTGTCAAAGCCTTCTTTTCTTGCCAGAGCATAAATCTCCTTCACCTGCCTGACGGTGTGCTTTCTCCCCATCAAATCCAGTGTGTGCTGTTTCATTGTCTGCGGATTCACCGATATTCTCGTCACCCCGGCAGCCTTCATAACATGAAGTTTTTCTTCGGTAATGCTGTCCGGTCTACCCGCCTCCACAGTAAACTCTGCTGCCTCGTCCACCGGAAGAAATCGGTGAATGGCGTTCATCAGCCTTTGTAACTGCTCTGCTGTAAGAGAGGTCGGCGTCCCGCCTCCCACATAAATGGTATGAAGCTCTCTTCCGGCAAAACGTTGTCCTACATATGCCATCTCTTTTTCCAAAGCAGTGAGATAATCATCTATTTTGTCCTTATACCGCCCCACATCATAGGAGGAAAACGAGCAATACTGACAAATAGACGGACAAAAAGGAATCCCAATGTAAATATTATATCCTTTTTCGTGGTCAAACTCTTTTACCAGTTCAAATTCTTTTTCCGCAACGTCCATCGCCAGATTGGCTTTCCTGCCGCTGACGAGATATTCCTCCCGCAAAACCGAAAGAATCTCCTGCCGTTCTTTTCCCTCCATTATCATTCGGAGAGGAATCTTAGCCGGACGGATTCCGGTGAGAATCCCCCATGGCAGCCGCTGTCCGGAAATCTCCGTAAATGTCCGGTAAACCAGCTCCTTGACCTTATTTTTTGTGTAATCTTCCTCTAATTCTTCATGTAAAATCTCCCGGTCATCTATCCGGCACCGCAGAGGATAACCCGGATTTTCTGACCACTCCTCCCTCACGGCAACCTCACAGGGCTGTTCCGGGAAGAAACTGAGAGCAAGTGCCTTGAGGTCATAGGAAAATTCATTGCTCTTAATCTCAAATTGAATCATATCAAACGAAACCCTCTCTCCGTCAGGCATACGGATTGTTTGCCATTTCATAAGCGACCGTTGTATCCGGTCCGTGTCCCGGATAAATATGCACCTCAGAAGGCAGTGTCAACACTTTATTTCTCACAGAATCAATCAGCTTACTGCTGTTTCCGGTAGGGAAGTCTGTCCTCCCGACGGATTCCATAAAAATCGTATCGCCGCTGAACAACAGTTTTTCCCCCTGCTGGTAATAACAGCAGCCTCCTGCCGTATGTCCCGGCGTGTGAATAACATGAAATTCAATGCCGGCAAGGGTAATTTTCTGCTTATCTTTTAAAAGACATTCCGGCTCCAATGCTATCTGATACCCCATCATTGTACTGCCGTTCATGTCGGGATTCATCATCAGTTCTTTTTCCCCTTCGTAGGCATATATTTTTCCGCCGACAAGGGATACCAGTTCACTGACACCGCTGATATGGTCAAAATGTCCATGCGTCAGCAGAACCGCCTCATTCTTCAAACCCTTTTTACTGATATAGGCGGCAATCTTTTCCGCCTCTTCTCCCGGATCCACGACAACACAGGAGTTGTTCCCCTTTTGATTTACAATATAGCAATTAGTCTGAATCGGTCCGACCGTCAGAACTGTTACCTCAATTTCCATTCTCTGCTCCTTTTCCCATTCATTCACTAACCGTTTGTACTGCGCTCAATGTCCGTCACGCTTTCCACATTTTTCAGTTTGGCAATCAGGCGGTCCAGCTCCTCCACGCCATGCGTTTGAAAGCCCACTGTCAGGGTAGCTTTGTCCTGCTTGGTCGTGCGGACATTCATGGATTTCACATCAATTTTATTTTCTGTAAAAATCCTCGACACATCCAAAAGCACACCACTTCGGTTGAAACAATAAATAACGATTTCCACCGGATAAACTTCGTCGTTCTCCTTCGCCTGTTCCGTCCACTCTGCCTCAATAAGACGATTTTTCTCTGACACCGGCAAATTTATCATGTTTACACAATCGGTACGGTGGATGGAAACGCCGCGCCCTCTTGTGACAAATCCTACAATTTCATCTCCCGGCACCGGACTGCAGCACTTGGAAAAACGCACTGCCAAATCGTCCATCCCCTCTACGATAATGCCGCTTTTATTTTTCGTGCCATGCCGTTCAGCAGCGGAAACTCCTTTGGACTCCTTCGCCTGTTCGATAAACTCATGAATCTGAGCGTCCGATACAATGCGATTATGTTTCTTGTCATAGGCGTCCTGCAATTTATTGACAACCTGCCCCTCCTTCAATCCGCCATGACCAATCGCAGCACAGACGGACTCCCAGTCACGAAAACCATATTTTCTCATGCAGGCGGAGGTATATTCATTTTTCAAAAGCGGTGCAAGGTCAATCCCCTTTGCTTTACAATACGTATGAAGGAGTTCCTTTCCCTTGATAATATTGTCTTCTTTGAACTCGTTGCGGAACCACTGGTTAATCTTATTTTTCGCCTGTGTACTCTTCACAATGTTCAGCCAGTCCCGGCTCGGCCCTTTGCTGTTCTGACTGGTGATAATCTCAATCCGGTCACCATTTTGGATTACATAATCCATTTTTACAATGTTGCCGTTTACTCTCGCTCCCACCATTTTATTGCCCACCGCACTGTGAACGGAATAAGCAAAATCAATCGGGGTGGAGCCGGCCGGAAGGTTCTTTACATCTCCCTCCGGAGTAAAGCAGTAAATACGGTCCGAGAACAAATCCAAGTCACTTTTGATGACATTTAAAAATTCTTTATTGTCATCCATGTCGCGCTGCCACTCCAAAATACGGCGCAGCCACGCCATCTTCTCTTCTTCACTCTGGGTGCGGG
Organism: uncultured Eubacterium sp.; assembly: GCA_964518785.1. GTDB lineage: Bacteria > Bacillota > Clostridia > Lachnospirales > Lachnospiraceae > Eubacterium_F. The sequence goes on along the minus strand of CAZFHT010000046.1, from coordinate 9,204 downwards.
AGGCGTCACTTCCCCCCGTCTCTTTATATTTCCAATGGGCGGCGATACCGTATTCCGCTGTCCGGTGCATTTCGTATGTCCGAATTTGAATTTCAAACGGCTGCCCGTTTGGGCCAATCAGTGTCGTGTGCAAAGACTGGTAGTTGTTCGGCTTCGGCATGGCAATATAATCTTTAAAACGCCCCGGAATCGGTTTGTACATCTCATGAATAATACCGAGTGCCGCATAACAGTCCTGTTCACTGTCTACAATAATCCGGATGGCAAACAAGTCATAAATCTGGTCCATTGTTTTATGCTGATTTACCATTTTCCGGTAAATGCTAAAGAGATGCTTTACTCGTCCGTCAATGGTGGCTTTAATATTGTTTTCCTGAAGTTTCTTTTCCACCTCTTCCATAATGTCTTTTACGAAATTCTCTTTTAGCACTTTTATCTCGTCAAAGCGTTCGCTCAACTCCTTGTAGGCGTCTGTCTCAAGATAGCGCAGGGACAAATCGTCCAGCTCGACTTTTACTTTGGAAATGCCGAGGCGGTCCGCAATCGGCGCATAAATATCCATTGTCTCTCTGGACTTCTCCTTCTGTTTTTCCGGCCGCATAAATTCCAGCGTTCTCATATTGTGGAGACGGTCCGCCAGCTTAATAATAATAACACGAATATCCTTCGCCATGGCAAGGAACATCTTCCGCAGATTTTCCGCCTGTAACTCCACTTTGTCCACCGAATAATTCAACTGCGTCAGTTTGGTGACACCATCTACAAGTGCCGAAATTTCTTCACCGAACAACCGAATCAGGTCTTCCGTCGTATAATGGGTGTCCTCCACCACGTCATGCAGCAGCCCGCCTACAATCGTCTCCTTATCCATCTCTAACTGTGCCAGAATAATGGCGACACATACGGGATGAATCAGGTAAGGCTCTCCTGACTTCCTCTTTTGACCTTCGTGAGCTTCTTTTGCCAAGGCGTAGGCTCTTGTAATAATCTCTAAATCGCTAGAGGGATGATACTTCAATACTGCACTTTTCAATATTTCAAACAAAAGATCCGGATCCGTAAAATTGGGAGGAATCCACGCTGTTGATAATTCTCCGGTATCGAAATCTTCAATCAATCCCGGAATCTTTGTCTCTTCCATACTCATCTCTCCTTCTGGTTGCACTATTACCTTATTATATATGCCTTTCTGTAAAAATGCAATGCTTTAACCTTGGAATTTCAAGCAAATGGCAGATAAAAAGAAAAAAAGCCTAGTCCTGTCGGGAAAGTTATGGTAAAATAAGGTTACTGAACAATAATGACAATGACTTGCATTTCAGAAGGGGGTATATTTATGCTACTAGACCGCGAGTACAAAATTCCGTCCACGTTGAACAGCAAAATTAATCTGAAGGTTGTTCCGGGACATTTTGCAACTACACATTCCCATATCAATTTTTATATGGACATGACCACTTTGAAGGTTCGTCATGCCGAGGCCGCAGAGGTCGCAAAGACGATGGCGCAGGAATACCAGTACAGCAAACCCATTGATACGATTATCTGTATGGATGGCTGTGAGATTATCGGCTGCTGCCTTGCCGAGGAACTCACGAAAAACGGCATTATGTCTTTGAACACTCATCAGACACTGTATGTTATCACTCCTGAGTTTGACAGCAACGGTCAGATGATTTTCCGCGACAATCTTCAACCGATGGTTCGCAATAAAAATATTCTTCTGCTGCTGGCGTCTGCCACCACCGGACGCACGATTGCCAGAAGTTTGGAGTGTATCCGTTACTACGGCGGTATCATTCAGGGAATTTCCGCTATTTTCAGTGCGGCAAAAGAAATCTACGGAGAGCCGGTACACTGCATTTTCGGAGAAGATGACCTTCCGGATTACCAGACATTCAGCCCGGAGGAGTGTCCTCACTGTAGAAACAAAGAAAAAATTGACGCCATTGTCAATGGCTTTGGTTATTCCGAGCTGTAACTTTTATCAGAAAATGTTTAAGAGCGTCTGTCTTCTTCGTTGGAGAAAACAGACGCTCTTTTTTACCATCCACAATGACCGCAATTCCGACAGTGAAGGCAGTCGGTTTTTTCTATCATGGGAATCCATGGTGCCGTCTCAATTCTCACTTGGTCTGCATTGATTTTCGTTTCCTTGTACCTTGTTTGTATCCACCACTGGTTTTTCTTTATTCTGACTTTCATCGTCCGAATTTCGATATGCTCCGGTTTCATGGCACTCTGATAAAGAGAGGGAGCCCAGATTTCCGGTTCTCCCTCCTTTTTTGTCCAGATTCTAAGCTGGGTAGTTGCCGTAATGTATTCTTCCACCCCCTCCGGCGTAAGAGAATACCCCGGCTCACAATCCCAAGGATATTTTGTGTTTTTTTCTGTATCTATCATACATTTTCCCTGCTTACTTTAATCTTCTCAAAATCTCTAATGTGTATTTCCATGTTCTCTGAACACTTTCCAGGTCCATCGACTCCTTCGGCGTGTGAATATCTTTCATATCCGGTCCAAACGAAACACAGTCCAGTCCCGGCATTGCCCCGGCAAAAAGACCGCACTCCACTCCGGCATGAAGCGCCTGAACCACTGGTTTTCTTCCGTACTGCTGTTCAAAGACCTCCACCATCAAATCCCGCAGCGGCGAGTCTTGACGGTATTCCCATGCCGGGTATTCGCCCATGCTGGTGACCGTTCCCCCCAAGGACTCCATGAGACACCGGATTCGTGCTGCCAGTTCCCTTTTTTCTGTCTCTACAGAACTGCGAACCGCAAAGGAAAAAGCTGCTTCTTTCTCCGTCGTTTTCAAAATGCCAAGATTGAGCGAGGTTTGAACCAGTCCCTCAATGTCAAAACTCATACGCTGGATTCCACCCGGCAGATTGACAAGGGCTGTCACCACTTTACCTGTCGTTTCTCTGTCCATGGCGTCAATCTCAGCCAATGACATTTCTCCGGCTTCCTGCTCCAGTTGAAGTGTCACACCGGAATCAGTGAGACAATATTCCTTACGATAACATTCTTCCCATTCAGAAACAGCCTTTTTCATTGATTCTACAGTTGTATTATCCACATCCGTATCACAAATAAGCACTAGATTTGCCATGCTTTCTCTCGGAATGGCATTGTCCTTTAATCCGCCGTTTACCTCCACAAGGCGAAAATCATACTGCTGCTTTAACTGGTACAGTGTCCTTCCCAGAAGTTGGTTCGCATTTGCCCTTCCTTTGTCGATTTCCACACCGGAATGACCGCCCTGTAATCCGGTGACGGTCAGCTTAACAGCCCTGCCGCAGACACTTTCTTTTTTCAACGGAAGGTGTCCCGTCACCGTAGCACCTCCGGCACAGCTCACAAGGAGATACCCTTCGTCCTCAGAATCCATATTCAGCATTTTTCTTGCTTTCAAAACGGAACAATCCAAAGCGGCTGCTCCCAACATACCGATTTCTTCATCCACAGTGAACACTGCCTCCAGCGGCGGGTGAGGAATGTCTTCTGACGCCAGAATCGCCAGTGCGTAGGCAACCGCAATCCCATCATCTCCGCCGAGTGTCGTACCTTTGGCGGAAATCACACCATTCTCTAACTGTAGACTCAAACCGTCTTTTTCAAAATCAATGGTGCAATCCTTCTCTTTCTCACACACCATGTCCAGATGTCCCTGCAGCATAACCGGAGCTGACTGCTCGTACCCTGCAGTTCCCTCTTTCCATATAATCACATTGTTGCTGTCATCCTGAACCGCCCGCAAATGGTGTTCCTTTGCAAAAGCCATACAATAATCACTAATGGCTTTCGTGTTGGAGGAGCCATGCGGAATTCCGCAGATTTCTTCAAAATACCGAAATACCGGCTCCGGTTTCAGATTCGATAATATTCCCATTGTTCTGAACCTCTTTTCCTAATTCTACTTTTTATTTTTTTATAATATAATGATTGTTCTGCAAAATGCCAAGGTAAGTTACTACCCGGTCCAGCATACGTTCTTCTTCTCCGGGAAACGTTTCCGTCATAATCATCACAAGGTCATTCACTGTCTTCTCGCCGTCCAGCTCCTTCCACAAAGCGGTACCATGGGCGTCCAGAGAAATATGGCTAACCCTCGGACGGTGAAAAAACTTCTGGGCAATCCAGTGATAAAATCCTTTGTTTTCCACATCAATCACTACCCTGCCCGCCTCTTCTTTCCACTGACGCTCAGGATTAGGGACAAATACAATATCCATAAAATTTGCCGATATCCGTTTTTTCCCTGCCATGCCTTATCACCCTTTCTTCTTATGAACCGCAAAGTACACGATGGACGCCAAAAGCAGCAGGAAGAACACCACGCCTCCGGCATTTCCAAGGAAAGCATTTTGATTAAGCACGTCTGCTATGGTTCCATTTTTAAATGGAATAATCGCAAAGACAGCCAGCAAAATACCGACCAGACCTTCTCCGGCAATAAGACCGGAGCTGTACAGCACCCCTCGGTCTGTCGCCTCTTTGTCCTTTTTCTTTTCGAGGCACCAGCGGAGAATACCACCGACAAAAATCGGAGTGGAAAGGTGAATCGGGAGATACAGACCGATTGCCACCGGAAGTACCGGAAGTCCCAGTATCTCAATTACGACAGCAATGCCAACTCCACAGAATACCAAGCCCCATGGGAGAGAGCCTCCCATAACGCCTTCCACGACTAATTTCATCAGTGTAGCCTGCGGTGCCGGGAGCTGCGTCGAGCCATAACCCCATGCCGCATTTAACAGATACATAATTCCGCCGATGGATATCGCAGATACGACAGCCCCAATTAGCTCACCAATCTGCTGACGCATTGGCGTAGCACCCACAATGTATCCGGTCTTTAAATCCTGAGACGTATCGCCTGCCATGGCAGCTATGATACAGATTACCGTACCGATACAGATTGCCGATACCATTCCGGTATATCCGGTGGAGCCGGTACTTTTCAAAATTGCCGTAGCAATCAGCAGCGTGGCGATAGCCATACCGGATACCGGATTGTTGGATGAGCCAACCAAACCTACCATCCGGCTGGACACTGTTGCGAAGAAGAAACCGAATATGACAATAATCAACGCCCCGACAATACTTACCGGAACGGACGGCGTAAGCCAGATTACGATAGTAAGCAGAAGAACGCCGCCCAGCACAATCGGCATGGGAAGTTCTTTATTTGTGCGAATCGTTGTATCTGCGGTATGTCCAAAACCTTTGACCGCTTTGGAAAATGTTTTCACAATCGTAGGCAGGGATTTTGCCAGACTGATAATTCCCCCGGCTGCCACTGCCCCGGCACCGATATAGCGGATATAGGAGCTCCATATATCGGACGCCGCCATGCTGCTAATCGAGGCACTGCCCGGATAAATAACAGAGTCACCGCCAAAAAGACTGATTAACGGAATCAGCACAAACCAGCCGAGAACACCACCGGCAAACATATAGGAGGAAATTTTCATTCCACAGATATAGCCGACACCTGCCAGTGCCGGAAGGACATCCGCACCAAATCCGGCACGAAGCGGCTTGATTTCCCAGTCCACCTCGGAAGGGAACAGACACAGACCATCTGCCACAAATTTATAAAGAGCAGCAATTCCCAAACCGGAAAATACGACTTTCGATTTATCTCCGCCACTCTCTCCCGCCAGAAGAACTTCTGCACAAGCCGTTCCCTCCGGGAATGGAAGGACACCATGCTCCTCCACAATCAACGCAGTGCGGAGGGGAACCATAAACAATACGCCCAGCAGACCGCCGCAGGCTGTAATAACAGCAATTTCCACAAAGGACGGAGCCGATACGGTGTCACTTTCCGCCGCCCACATAAACAGGGCAGGAAGGGTAAAAATCGCTCCCGCCGCCAAGGATTCCCCGGCAGAACCTATTGTCTGCACCATATTATTTTCCAAAATAGATTCTCTGCGGAGAAGGAACCGAATCGTTCCCATGGACAAAACGGCTGCCGGAATAGAGGCAGAAACCGTCATCCCCACACGCAGTCCCAGATAAGCATTCGCAGCCCCAAACACCACAGCGAGAAGAATGCCCAGCACTACCGATAATAGCGTAAATTCCGGGACAACTTTATCCGCCGGAACAAAAGGTTTAAATTCTTTTTTTTCATTCATATTACTTTTCCTTTCTATGCCAAAATTTATCTTTTGTTTTTAATTTCAGCAGTATACCATAAATCAATCGTGGTGTCACGCATTTTCTCAGTATCTTTTATTTGTATTTCTTCTGAAAAAATGATAGACTAATGGTAGTTTATACGCAAAGGGGAAATATTATGAGACATTTAGAACTTGGATTTATCGGATTTGGATTGATTGGCGGTTCCATCGCCCGTTCCTTAAAAAAAGAAAACCTTGATGTTTACATAAAAGTATATACAAGAAGAAAAAATCCCGACCTTGAAGCGGGTGCAGCCGAGGGTGTCATTGACCAGTTGGTATACAAAATCAATGAACAATTCTCGACTTGTGATGTCATTTTCCTTTGCACTCCGGTTTTGAAGAATTTGGAATTTTTATCTCTTTTGAAACCTCTTGTCAAACCATCCTGTATCCTCACTGACGTAGGCAGCGTAAAGGGAAATATCTGCCGCAAGGCAGAGGAACTTGGTATCAGCCGCCAGTTTATCGGCGGACATCCTATGGCAGGTTCTGAGAAAACCGGATATAAAAATTCCAGTGCTGAACTGCTGAAAAATGCCTATTATCTTCTCACGCCAAACAAGGACAACTCCCCGGAGGATATTGAACTGATGAAGGAACTGGTTTCTTATACCGGCTCGGACTGTGTGGTGCTGACCTCTGATGAGCATGATAAAATTACTGCCGCCATCAGCCACGTACCGCATATTATTGCGGCAATTCTCGTAAATATGGTTCGCCGGAATGATAATAGTCAGGAAAATATGAAAGCATTTGCCGCCGGAGGATTTAAAGATATTACCCGAATCGCCTCCTCCTCTCCGGAGATGTGGCAGGATATCTGTATTGCCAACGGCGACAGCATTGACTTTTTTCTGAAATATTTCGAAGAACAAATAGAAGAATTTCGAAGCCAAATCGCAGAAGGAAATCTGGAGAAAATCAAAGAGCAGTTCCACGCTGCCAGTGAATACCGCAATTCCCTCTCTGCAAAAAAGCCTAATCCAGACCATGAAAATAAGTGATTGCCTGCTTATGACTGGTAATCACTGCCTTTTTGTGCTGACCGCCATCTTCTCCGTCCAGTGTGTAGGCAATTTCCTCATCCGCATAGATAATAAACTGACTGCCGCCTAACATTTTTATCTGTGCATTGGATTCTCCGGTGAGCAAAAAACTAATCACAAGATTCAGTTCAATCGGATTTCTCGGTGTCTTTACAAAAATCCCATCAAAATAACCATCATCCAAATATACCTTTTTGCTGCGGTAGAGATTCATGCCGCCCACCGACTTCGCATTTGTCACCATGCCCAGCACACAATCATCTTCCCAGATTTCTTCCTCTGTCTCCACTCGTACATGAACACTTTTAATCGTATTCAGCTTTACTACACCATTCAAAATATAGGCAGGCTTTCCCAGAAGGTTCTTCGTCGCCTGCGGCGTCTCGTATGCCACAGAGGTGAAAGCGCCAAAAGCTGCCACGTAAGTAAAATAACTGCCATTTAATTCTCCCACATCATAGGCGTGGTATTTATCTCCCGCTGCTATCTCCGCCGCCTTCAGTACCCGCTTGGGAAGTTTGATTCCGGTAGCAAAATCATTTACCGTTCCGGTCGGAATGTAACCGCACTTCGGACGCTCTTTCGGTGTCAGTTCCATAAGACCATGAGTGACCTCATGAAGTGTACCATCTCCTCCGGCACAGATAACCCGGTCATACTGTCTGCCTTTTTCCTGAACAATCCTTGTTGCATCCTGAGACTCTAACGTAGGATAAACCGTCACCTCAAAATCGGCTTTTCGAAAAATCGTCATAACATCAGACAATTTATTTTTCATTGCCGCCTTCCCTGCATTGGGATTATATACAAATAGCACTTTTTCCATCTAAGCATCTCCCATTCATTGTTGTTCTGTGCTTATCAGCTTTAATCATCAAGAATAATCATAGCGTCCCCAAAAGAAAAGAAACGATACCTCTCCTTTACCGCCTCTTCGTAAGTTTTCATAACCAATTCTTTTCCCGCCAAGGCAGAAACCAACATCAGCAAAGTAGATTCCGGCAGATGGAAATTCGTAATCAAAATGTCCATACACCGAAAGGAATAACCGGGATAAATGAAAATTTCGGTGTCGCCCTGTCCCGGCTGCAAAATTCCATTCTCGTCAGCCGCTGACTCAATGGTGCGGCAACTGGTAGTCCCCACACAAACAATGCGTCCGCCCTTTGCCTTTGTCTCGTTAATCTTGGCTGCCTCCTCCGGCTCAATCCGGTAAAATTCCGAGTGCATATGATGTTTTGCCACATCCTCCACCTTCACCGGACGAAACGTTCCCAACCCGACGTGCAGCGTCACATTTGCCACCCGAACTCCCTTTTGCTGCAATTTTTCAAAGAGTTCTTCTGTAAAATGAAGTCCGGCTGTAGGTGCCGCCGCCGAACCTTCGTATTTGGCATAAATGGTTTGATAGCGGTTTTTATCCTTCAATTTATGTGTGATGTAAGGCGGCAGCGGCATCTGTCCCAGTTCATCCAGAATTTCCTCGAAAATACCGTCATAATGAAACTGAATTAAGCGGTTGCCATCCTCCAGCACATCAACAATCTCCCCGGCAAGATGTCCCTCGCCAAAAAGAAGTTTTGCTCCGGTTCTCGCCTTTTTCCCTGGTTTGACAAGCGTTTCCCACATGTCATTCTCCCGTCGTTTCAGCAGGAGAAGTTCAACGGCTGCCCCGGTGTCCTCCCGAATTCCAAACAATCTCGCCGGGATAACTTTGGTATTATTTCTCACTAAGCAGTCACCCGGCTGCAAATAATCAACAATGTCCGTAAATTTTTTATGTTCAATTCTCCCTGACACCCGGTGCAGTACAAGCAGCCGGGAAGAACTTCTGTCCTCCAATGGGTCTTGGGCAATCAGCTCCTTTGGAAGATCGTAATAAAAGTCACTTGTTTTCAATCAACTCAGTCCTCTCTTTTCGGAAATCATTTTAACATTTTCGAAAAAAGTCGTCAACT
>CAZFHT010000045.1:0-14106 GCA_964518785.1 uncultured Eubacterium sp. | reverse complement strand
TTATGACTACAACCTTTATCCCTTGTGGAGCAAAGCTTCCATTTATCGCAATGGTGGCAGGTGCTATTTTCGGCGGTGCGGCATGGGTAGCTCCTTCCGCTTATTTCCTTGGAGTGGCAGCTATTATTTGTTCCGGTATTATTTTAAAGAAGACCAGATTGTTTGTAGGTGACCCGGCTCCTTTCGTTATGGAACTGCCGGCTTATCATTGGCCTACGGTGGGTTCTGTACTCCGCAGCATGTGGGAGCGTGGATGGAGTTTCATTAAGAAAGCAGGAACGATTATTCTTTTATCAACGATTCTTGTATGGTTTACTACCTACTTCGGTTTCGTGGACGGACATTTCATGATGTTGGATGAGGAGCAGATAGGAAATAGTATTCTCGCTACGATTGGTAAAGCCATTGCTTGGATTTTCATTCCGCAGGGCTTTGGAAACTGGCAGGCGACAGTGGCGTCAATCACAGGTCTTGTCGCAAAAGAGAATATCGTTGGAACAATGGGTATTCTTTACAGTGCAGGAGAAGGAACGGTTTATGCCAATATGGCAGTAAACTTCACTATGGTGAGTGGATATGCTTTCCTTGCCTTTAACTTACTGTGTGCTCCTTGTTTCGCAGCTATGGGTGCGATTAAAAGAGAGATGAATAACACAAAATGGTTCTGGACCGCCATTGGTTATCAGTGTGGTTTCGCTTATCTGGTGTCGTTGTGCATTTACCAGATTGGCTCACTGTTTAGCGGCGGAGGATTTGGAATCGGTACAGTTGTCGCTATTTTAATTATTATTGCTTTCTTCTATCTGATTTTCAGACCTTATAATGAAAGCAAAACGTGGAAGATTAAGAAAAGCGCAAAGGTTATGGAATCGTAACAAAATTTGGAGGTGACAGTATGGGAACCATAATTGTTGGAGTTGTTGTTCTTATCCTTATCGGTTGTGCAGTGCGAAGTATCATTCGGGATAAGAAGGCAGGCAAGTCAGTACAGTGCGGTGGCGACTGCAAACATTGTGGTGGTCATTGTCATTGATGAAAAGAAAACATTGGAGGCGTCCGGCTGGGACGCCTCTTTTGTTGTCAGTACACAGGAATTAAATTATAATTGTTGAAATCAAATGTGCAAGGCGATATAATAAAAATAGAAAATTAAAATATATTGCAACAGTTTGGAGGTGTTTGAGTGCCTGAATTGAGTCGTTTTGGAGGTATGGTTATCTATATGCTTTTTATGGATACCAAACAGCACAACAAACCACATGTTCATGTATATTATGGGGAGTATCAAGCAGCTATTGGAATAGATGGTGAATTATTAGCAGGCTCGTTGCCAAGAAAACAACTAAAAATCGTTGTCGGTTGGTTGGCATTTCACGAGGAAGAAGCATATAAGGCATGGAATCTTGCAGTGAAAGGTGAACATTTTGATAAGATTGCACCAATGTAAGAATGGAGGGTAACGGATATGTATATAATTGATGATGTTTGTTATGCAAATGAAAGAAAAGATGATATCAGTGTGAAATCAGCAAAACTTCTAAGGGATGGGATGATTTTGGTGGAGTTTGCAACAGGAGAAAAAAGATTATTTGACACCTCGATTTTAGAAGGTAGTGCTTTTTTGCCTTTAAAAGATGAAAAAATATTACGTGATATAACAATTTTTCATGGGGTTATGACATGGAACGATGGAGAAATTGATATTGCTCCAGAAATGGTCTATGAACAAAGTTATCCATACAACGAATTGGAAGAGGTTATAATTTAGTATGTATATGGTTAGAGGAAATTGATAATGAATGTGGTAAAATAACAGACTGTCCCGCCGGCAATGGATACTGGCGGGACAGTCTGTTATTCCACATTTTTGAGTGATTCGCTTTTTGAAATTTTCTTTATTTTCACTATCTGCAAAAGAGCTACCAGTGCATAACTGGCAAGTCCCATAAGGAACATGGAAAGGTAACAGTTTTTCGAAATATTACAAGGTATATAGCCTGTCATTTGCGTATACAGATATGAGGTAAACGCAAGGTACATCAGATAACTGATGATAGGAATTGCCAAGAGCAGGGAAATCGTAGTTACAACCGAGGTCGTTACGATATAGAGTCTGCCGATTTCACCGTCTGTAAAACCGAGAATCTTAGTCATGGATATTGACTGTGTATTCTTTTCGATAATCTGTTTTGACAGAAGATACATTAGCAGCAGGAACATAATAATACCGAAAACGTTGAATATCATCATATTGTCGCCCATGGAAACGAGCATTTGTCTGGCAAGCTTTGTTAAATCATCTTTTGTGATAATGGCTGCGACAGCGTCCTCCGATATGTCGGAAAGTTTTTCGTTAGAAAAATATCCGGTGTAATAATCGTCTTCTTTATCGAAGGTTTTCAGATAATCTTCTCTCGGCATAAAGACACTTAGGGCAGCGTCGTAAGAATATCCTCCGGCGATGACGAACGAATACGTTTCTTTGCTGTATTTGTCTTTCAATGTGAGAGTATCCCCGATTGCAAGACCAAATTTTTTTAGAATACTGTCGGAAACCAGTACCTTTCCCTCTGGAATTGATTTGGAAATGTAACGGCTTTCTCCATCGACACCATAAATGGTTATGGCATCAATCATGTAGCGGTCATCCGTAGTATCCAGACTGGTCATGCAGTATTTTTCTGCCTGCTCGTTTTCTGTCTCTTGCGGTTGTGCCAGCACATACTGATAAGTCGAAATCATGCTCTCAGAAACCCGGTCAGCATAATCCTTCATAAGCGGTTTCATCATGAGTCCGAAAACTAAAATAAATGCGGCAAATACAATTCCCACAAACAAAGTCAGATAATTGGGAATGTTCTGAAGGAGAATCCGCAGGCGAAAACGCTGGAAAAACGGTATTTTCGTGTTTAACCAAAGAGCTTTTTTGCGTTTTTTCTTAGACAAATCACGTCGCAGAAAATCCAGCGGTGAGAGACGCAGTTTACGAATCAGCACTGCCAGATTGATTACAAACATCAAAATGACGGGAACAATGGTCGTATTTAAAAAGGCGTCCATGTTCCAAAGTGTTTTGTAAGTACACAGACTATAGCTGTTATAATACAGGCTCGCCATGTAATTTTTCATGAACGTATAACCAATTATATTCCCGATAACAGCGGCAATCAGCGTAACCAGAACAGGAAGAATCATGTAGTGGCAGATTAGCTCACGTCTTGAAAAACCAGAGGCACGAAGTGTTCCGATGACACCTGCCTCTTTGGAAATGGTGTTGGAAATAGACACAGCAAATACAAAAGCAAGAATGACGATAACAATATAATTAAAGAGAGTAATCATTGCTTTATCGCCGCCCATATCTTCACCGGTAAACTGAATTGCCTGATTGTCATAGCGTGGAACATAATCCGTAATCGTCATCGTACCGGCGCTGCTGATGAGTACCTCTTTTAAAGATTCCAGCAAATCATCCGAAAGCTTTTTTTCTGCCGCATCGTCTTTCGGCTCATCATGGTAAGTCCACGCATAATTATAAAACTGGTTTGAACTGCCTAGGTCATGGTAACCGTCTTTTGTCATGACAGCAATGGAAAAATTGATGGAATCAAACATCATATCGGTGTTGCTTTCAAACAAACTGCTGTAATCCGGCACAGCAATCAGTCCGGAAATCACCAGTTTCTTTCCCTTTAAAGTAATCGTATCTCCCGGCTCTAACTCTGAATTTTGGGCGTACACCCGGTCCAGTGCAATCTCGTTGTCCTTAGAAGGGAGAGAACCCTCCATGACACACTCGGTATTTACCTCATCTCGGAGGGAGTAAACACGCAAGGTGGCTCCGTTTTTTTCTTCGTCCTCCTCGAAGTAATTCAAATTATACAAATTCACGTTTCCTTTTTCTGAAAGTTCATCAAGAAAGTCCGAAGTAGGCTCCTCTGACAATGTGAAATGTCCCCACTCCAATTTATACTTTTCAAATCCTTCTTTGTAGGCATGGTATACCGAATTATCCGATATTAAAAATCCGGAAACGGCACCAATCAGCATAATCGTAAAAAGAAAGATAACGAGGTACTTTCCGATGTCGTCCTTGAACTCCCTTACAATTCGTTTATTTAATGGATTTTTCATTGTGGCACCCCCTACCATTCAAGCTCGTCAGCAGTCTGCTTATTCTCATTTTTGTAATTTTTTCGGATAGTGCCATCCCGCAAGGTGACAATGCGGTCTGCCATATTTTTGATTGCATCATTGTGAGTGACGATAATGATGGTATTGCCGTATTTTTGGTTAATCTGCTCCAAAAGTCTCAGAATATCTTTCGAGGTTTTGTAATCAAGAGCTCCGGTAGGCTCATCACAAAGCAAAATATCCGGGTTTTTAATAATGGCTCTGCCAATCGAAGTGCGCTGCTGCTGTCCGCCGGATAACTGATTAGGAAGTTTGTGACGGTGTTCATATAGACCAAGCGTTTTCAGTATCTCGTCAGTGTCCAGAGGAGTGCTGCTGAGATAGGCACCTACTTCCACATTTTCCTTAATATTAAGGTTGGGAATTAAGTTATACATTTGAAATACATAGCCCAAATGTTTTCTTCGGTATTGTGTCAGTCTTTTCTCATTCATGCCCTCCGTTTTCTCTCCGTCAATGGCGACATAACCTTCGTCCGCATTGTCAATGCCGCCGATAATGTTAAGAAGTGTTGACTTTCCGGAACCGGATGGACCGAGAAGAACACAAATTTCCCCCTTCTCAATTTCCATGTTGATACCATTTAAAACATCTGCCCGGTTATCCCCTTCTCCGTAGTGCTTTTTTACATTGTTGATTTCAATAAACATTATATCCCTCCTGTCTTTTCATAAAAATCTGAGTGGTAAGAAATCAGAATTCATAGCAGTTAGAATAGTCTAACTAAAGATAGTTTAACATTGCTTTGACTGAAAATCAATTGTTTTGCAAATTTTTTTCAAGAAGTTAGAAAAATAATGATGGTAATTTTAGAAGAAAAAGGATATAATAAAGGTAGTTATTGTATTTCGTTGATACATAAATCGGGATATAAACACATGGAGTATATTTGTTTAGGAGGCGTAGGATTATGTTGGATTGCTTGAAAAAAGTGGATAAGAAAGCGACAGGTTTATTTGCGGCGGGGCTGCTCGTTGGGACGGCAGGAGTTAAAATTTTGTCCAGTAAGGATGCAAAGAATGTGTACACCAATGTTACGGCGGCAGTGCTGAGAGCAAAAGAGTGTGTCATGAAGACGGTGACTTCTGTTCAGGAGAATGCGGAAGATATATATGCCGAGGCGTTACAAATCAATGAGGAGAGAGCGTCGAAGGAAGAATTCGGTGAAGATGAAGAAATCTAAAATGTGACATGAGAAAGCACCTGTGAGTTTTGCAGGTGTTTTTTGTATATCATGCAAATGGAGGTTGCTATGAGATTTTCGATTGTACATGAGGTGAAGGGACGGATGCGTGTTCATGTGTCCCAGAATAGAATGACATATGAGCAGGCAGACAGGATTTATTATTATTTGAGCAGACAGAAATCGGTTACTTCGGTAAAAGTCAGAGAACGGACACAGAATATTACGGTGAACTATTTGTGTGAACGGGATACGATACTTGATATATTGAAGAATTTTTCATATGAAAAGGCTGAGATACCGGAGGTCTTTCGGCAAAATTCCGGACGGGAGTTAAATGACCAGTATTGGCAGAAACTTGTGAACAAAGTTGTGCTGCGTGCGGGAAGTCGTTTGTTTGTGCCATATTCGATACGCAGTATAATCGCCAGTGTTAAATCGGTAAAGTATCTTTGGAAAGGAATCAACACTCTGGCAAAAGGGAAGATTGAAGTCCCGGTTTTGGATGCTGCTGCAATCGGTGTTTCGATTTGGCGGCAGGATTTTGAAACAGCGGGTTCGGTAATGTTCCTCATGGGAATCGGTGAAGTGCTGGAGGAGTGGACTCATAAAAAATCTGTAGACGATCTGGCGAGAAGTATGTCACTGCACATTGAGAAGGTGTGGCTGTTAAAAGACGGTCAGCAGATTCTCGTGGACGCAGACGAGATTACTTCGGGAGACCTTATTGTCGTTCATATGGGAAATGTGATTCCTTTTGATGGTGTTGTAACGGCAGGAGAGGCTTTTGTGAACCAGTCCTCCCTTACGGGAGAATCTCTTCCGGTACGAAAAGCAGCGGAGGGTTACGTTTACGCCGGAACCGTTGTGGAGGAGGGAGAGCTTACTGTCTGCGTGAAGGAAATAAGCGGTGACGGAAAGTTTGACAAGATTGTTCGGATGATTGAAGATTCGGAAAAGCTGAAGTCCTCGCTGGAGGGAAAGGCAGAACATCTTGCCGACCAGCTTGTGCCGTATACACTTCTTGGAACAGGGCTTACCTATCTTCTGACAAAAAATACGACGAAGGCACTGTCTGTTCTGATGGTGGATTTTTCCTGTGCTTTGAAACTGGCTATGCCGATTGCGGTGTTGTCGGCAATTCGTGAGGCAAGCACTTACAATGTAACAGTTAAGGGCGGTAAATATCTGGAGGCAGTGGCAGAGGCTGATACGATTGTATTTGACAAAACCGGAACACTGACAAAGGCAGAGCCGACGGTTGCCCGAATTGTTTCATTTAATGGACAGGATACGGATGAACTGCTCCGGATTGCAGCGTGTCTGGAGGAACATTTTCCTCATTCCATGGCAAAGGCAGTAGTAGATGCGGCAAAAGGGAAAAATCTCGTACACGAAGAAATGCATTCCAAAGTTGAGTATGTAGTGGCACATGGAATTTCCACAATGATAAATGGGAAAAGAGCCATTATCGGCAGTTATCACTTTGTCTTTGAAGATGAAGGATGTAGTATTCCGGTGGGAATGGAGAAAGCTTTTGAGGAGATACCGGATGAATATTCCCATCTTTACCTTGCCATTGAGAATGAGCTGGCTGCTGTAATCTGCATTGAGGACCCGCTGCGGGAAGAGGGACCTGCCATTATTACTTCACTGAAACGTGCCGGCATTAAAAAAGTTGTCATGATGACAGGAGACAGTGAACGGACTGCCAAAGCCATTGCGGAGAAGGTTGGGGTGGATGAATATTACTCGGAGGTTCTCCCGGAGGATAAGGCGAGATTTATCGAGAAGGAAAAAGAGAGTGGGAAAAAAGTCATTATGATAGGGGATGGAATCAACGATTCTCTGGCACTGTCTGTAGCGGATGTGGGAATCGCCATAAGCGATGGGGCAGAGATTGCCAGAGAAATAGCAGATGTTACCATCGGGGCAAATAATTTGTACGAAATTGTGACATTAAAGAAAATCAGCGACGGATTGATGAAAAGAATCCAGAAAAATTATCGAAGAATTGTAGGGATAAATTCCGGGCTGATTCTTCTTGGCGTAGGCGGTGTTTTGCAGCCTACTACGTCTGCTTTACTGCACAATGCGTCCACGCTGACGATTAGTTTAAAGAGCATGGAGAATCTTCTTTCGTGATGATAAAGGGGAGTTGTAAGATACAATGGAAAAAGCCGACATAAAAGGAGGGGAAAACGTATGAAAAAAACGATATTGCAGAGTTTTTCGGTTGTTTTTTTGCTGGCTTTTATTTGTGATTTTTTATGGGGAAGTGCGTTCCCTTGCATTAAATTAGGATACGCTTTGTTTCAAATCCAGAGCAAGGATACAGCAGCACAAATTTTATTTGCCGGATTGAGATTTGTGCTGGCTGGCGTTATGGTCATTTTCATCGCAAGCGTGGGACATAAAAAATTAGTTTATCCATCAAATCGAAAAAGTGTGGGAAGAATACTTACATTGGGCTGCTTTCAAACAATCCTTCAATATATTCTTTTCTACGTTGGATTAGCACATACATCCGGTGTAAAGGGCTCCGTTATAGAGGCATCAAATGTATTTATTTGTATTTTGGTGACTTGCCTGATTTTTCGAATGGAGCGATTGACGGCGAGAAAACTTGTAGGAAGTCTGTTGGGATTTATCGGGGTAGTGATAATCAATTTGCAGGGCTTACAATTAAATTTTAATGTCGGAGACGCCGGTATACTGTTATCTACATGTTCATATGCGGTTTCCTCCGTTTTGGTAAAAAAGTACGCAGACAAGGATGATGTAGTTATGTTGAGTGGATATCAGTTTTTGTTTGGCGGAGTTATCTTGTGTATGACCGGATGGTTATGTGGTGGAAGAATATCCTGCATAACAGGAGAGTCGGCTGCCATGCTGCTTTATTTGGCATTTGTATCCGCCGCGGCATATTCGTTGTGGGGAATACTTTTAAAATACAATCCGGTATCAAAAATAGCGATTTTTGGTTTCTTGAATCCGGTTTGCGGTGTACTGCTGTCTGCTTTGCTGTTAGGTGAGACACAGCAGGCATTTGGTATACGAAGTCTGCTCGCATTAGGATTCGTTGCGGTGGGGATTATTGTGGTTTACTATAAAAATGATTGTTGACTTTGAGATAGTGAAGATTTCTTGCAAATTTGGAGATAAGAATATGGCGAAAACAACAATGAAAGCTAAGAATAATCGTCGTAATTTAAGGATAATTCTGAATATGTGCATCCACTCTTGACATATCTTTAAAATTGTGATAATCTAACAGAAGTTAGTGAAAACTAACAAAAGGATGTTCCGCAAAGCATCCTTTTGCTTTTGATAACAGTTAGTTGAATCTAACCAAATAACTGCGAAGCAAGAAGGGAACGATAAAGGATATGAGTGTAGTGATTATTGGTGGCAATGAACGTATGGTTTGCCAGTATGAGGAAACTTGTAAAAAACATGGCTGCAAGGCAAAGGTTTTTGTAAAGGAAAGAAGTGGATTTAAGAAAAAAATCGGAAATCCGGATCTTATGATTCTCTTTACCAGCACAGTATCACACAAGATGGTACATAGTGCAGTAAGTGAGGCAAAGCGAAGTAACACACAGATTGCGAGGGCACATTCAAGCAGTTTAGCTGCTCTGACAAATGTGTTGGAATCTTTTTTAGATAACAAATCAGCACAGTAAAGCTGTATTGTTCAAATTGTATCGTTTTTCATAAAACATTGATAATCACAGATTTTTAGGGTATAATGACGTTAAAATTTACGTACGGAAGGAAAAAATCTGGAATTTGTAAGATGAAGAAAAGGAAGAAACGAGACAATGAGCGTATGCTTGCCGCCATCCTCAGGGAAGATGGCAATCCGGGATGGAGACGGAAACTGCGTATTGTGTGGAGTTTTAGTGTCCCGGCGATTTTAGCGCAAATCACTTATATTATGATGGAGTATATCGATACGGCGATGGTCGGCGGTTTAGGGGCCGGTGCGTCAGCGGCTATCGGTGTTGTTTCGACAAGCACATGGCTGCTGGGAGGGCTGTGCAGCGCCGTATCTACCGGATTTTCCGTTCAGGTTGCCGGATTGATTGGAGCCGGGAAGGAGCAGAAGGCGAGAGTAGTGTTGAAACACGCACTTGTTACGGCATTTTGTTTTTCCGTCATTCTTATGCTGATGGGAATTGTCATCAGTCATTCTTTACCAATCTGGCTGGGAGCAGGAAAAGAGATTCAGAAAAATGCATCGGGCTATTTTTTTGTTTATTCCCTTTCCATTCCGGCACTACAGTTGAATGGGCTTGCGGGTGCTATGCTGCAATGCAGCGGGAATATGAGGGTTCCTGCTATTTTGGATGCCTCCATGTGTGGCCTGGATGTGTTGTTTAACTTTTGTCTCATTCATTATTTTGGCGTAATCGGTGCGGCAATGGGGACAGCATTGGCTGCCATTGTTATCTGTTTGGTCATGCTTTGGTTTGTCTGCTTTCGCTCGTCGGCACTTCGGATTAATCGAAAAGAGCCTTGCTCTTTTGATGGGAAGATTTTAAAGAAAATGATTCGGATTGGAGTGCCTATGGGCTTTGAACACGTTGCTGTCTGTGGTGCCATGATTGTGTCAACCCGCATTATTGCACCGTTGGGGACGGTGGCGATGGCGGCGAATTCCATTGCCGTGACAGCAGAAAGTATCTGTTATATGCCGGGTTACGGTATCGCTGCCGCAGCAACGACACTGGTGGGGCAAAGTCTGGGGGCAGAGAAGAAAAAGCTGGCAAAAGGATTTGCGGATTTATCGGTTTTGACAGGCTGTCTTGTTATGACGGCAGCAGCTCTTATCATGTATTTTATATGTCCTCTGATTTTTTCAATTTTAACGCCAGATGGGAAAGTACAGCAGTTGGCTGTGGAGGTATTGCGAATTGAATTGTTTGCTGAACCGTTTTATGCGGCGTCCATTGTGGCGTCCGGCGCACTTCGGGGTGCAGGGGACACTCTCGTGCCAAGCATTTTAAATTTGATTAGTATTTGGGGTGTCCGGCTGGTGCTGTCCTTCCTTTTAGTTGGAAAATGGGGACTTGTCGGCGTATGGATTGCTATGTGTATAGAACTCTGTGTGCGAGGAATCTTGCTCTTGGGCAGGCAGCAGAGAATATTTCACAGTGGATATAAGAAGAATTTATAACAAATTCAAAGAAATAGGAATTTGCATTAAAGGGTAAAATGTTTTAGAATACAGTTGATGGCTGGCATAGGCAGTGGAAAATTGTTGCCTATGCCATTCTTTTGAAAATAAAACATATCATATTGATAGGTTAAGTAAGAGAAGAAAGGCGAAATGATGACATTAACACAAATGCTATATGCGGTAAAAATAGCAGAAACGAAGTCCATGAACAAGGCGGCTACCGAACTGTTTGTGACACAGCCCGCATTGTCAAGCACAATGAATGATTTGGAAAAGGAAATTCACACAAAAATTTTCATAAGAACAAACAAAGGGATTGTGACGACTACCGAAGGGGAAGACTTTTTAAGCTATGCCAGACAGATGCTTGAATTAAATACGATGATGGAGGAAAGATTTGTTTATACCAAGCAGGCGAAAAAGAAATTTAGTGTTTCCATGCAGCATTATTCCTTTGCGGTAGAGGCTTTTATCGAACTTGCAAAAGAATTTAAAATCGGGGAATTTGAGCTGGCGGTACACGAGACAAAAACAGGGGAAGTAATTGACAATGTAAAGAATTTTCGAAGTGAGATTGGCATTTTGTATTTGAATGAATTTAACAAAAAGGCAATGCTCAAAATATTTTCTGAGTATGATTTGGAGTTTGTGCCTCTGTTTGACTGCGGCATATCTGTTTATCTGTACAAAAAACATCCTCTGGCTGGAAAGAAAACGATTCAAATGGAGGAGTTGAACGAATATCCGTTTTTGTCTTTTGAGCAGGGAGATAAAAACTCCTTCTATTTTGCGGAGGAGGTATTCAGTATGATGAAGCATAAACAAATCATTAAGGCTGACGACCGGGCAACGATGTTAAACCTGATGGTGGGGATGAACGGCTATACGCTTTGCTCCGGCATTATTTGTGAGGAGTTAAACGGTGGCAATTACGTATCAATTCCTCTTGATACGGATGAAAATATGACGATTGGTTACGTGAAAAGAAAAAATATACCCCTGAGTATTCTGGGAGAAAAATATATTGACATTTTAAAGGGATACAAAGAAAACAGTGCGGGGAAATGAAACAGACATTTTAAATATAGTATTCACAGGAAGATGGAAGGGAGTCAATGACATCCTGTAAAGTAATGCCGTCAAGATAGTCTGTAATGACTTTGTAAAGTCCCTGATAGATAGGGAGAGTGACACAGCCCTCATAGTTTTCACACAGATTTGGGTTGTTATCCATACAGCTTACCGGAGCCAGACTTCCCTCCGCACTTTCAAAAATCACTCTTACGGTAATTTCAGAAGGATGTTTGGCTAATTGATAACCACCCATATGACCTTTATTTGCATTGAGAAGATTGTTCCGGTTCAGAAAAGGAACAATTTGCTCCAGATATTTTTTTGAAACGTTCTGACGTTTCGAGATGTCCTTCAAGGCGATAAAACCCTCATTGTAATGCTGGGCAAGGTCAATCATCATTCGCAGAGAATAACGGCCTTTGGTTGATATTTTCAAATTGATTACCTCCTCTCGTAATTTTGCAGACATTCATACAGTGAGTCATAAATTTTTGATGCTCTGACATCATATTATCACAGAAATCATCGGTAATCAAGCAGTCCAATGTGGAAAATTCAGCATGAATCGTAACCTGTTTTTTTAAGAGAAAAAGATTGACGCAATGCAAAACTATGTATATAATGAAGATGTCAACACACAATACCTATAGAAACGATAGGTATTAAAAAGGGAGAGTTACATAGGATGAAGAAGGGGCTTAGGTATTGTGTGAGTGATAAGTCAGATTAAGTTTATTAAAATTAAGACGGAGGTGGCTGTATGTCAGACATTAAAGAAAGTGCATTGGAGCTAATCGGAGGAACCCCGATTCTCAAGCTGAACCGGTATTCTGCTGAAGTCGGAGTGAAGGACACTACGATTTTGGCAAAATTGGAGTATTTGAATCCGGCAGGTTCTGTGAAAGACCGCATTGCCTTGGCAATGATTGAGGAGGCAGAGGAAAAGGGTGTTATAAAACCGGGTTCTACTATTATTGAACCTACCAGTGGAAATACCGGAATCGGCTTGGCGGCGGTTGCTGCGGCGAAGGGATACCGGGCAATTCTTACCCTGCCGGAGACCATGAGCGTGGAGAGAAGAAATCTGTTACATGCTTACGGTGCAGAGCTCGTTTTGACAGAGGGTACGAAGGGAATGAAGGGTGCCATTGCCAAAGCGGAGGAATTGGAGAACAGCATTGATGGAGCGGTTATTCTTGGACAGTTTGTAAATCCGGCAAACCCGAAAGTACATAAAGAAACTACCGGTCCGGAAATCTGGGAACAGACGGATGGAAAAGTTGATATCTTTGTAGCCGGTGTCGGTACGGGCGGAACGATTACTGGTGTCGGTGAATATCTGAAGGAGAAAAATCCAAATGTCAAGGTGGTTGCTGTAGAGCCGGCAGGAAGTCAGGTATTGTCAAATGGAAAACCGGGACCCCATAAGATTCAGGGAATTGGCGCAGGCTTTATTCCAGAGGTGTTAAACACAAAGATTTATGACGAGGTTCTCGCCATTGAAAATGAGGATGCCTTTGAGGAGGGCAGAAAATTTGCATTGACCGAAGGCGTTTTGGTCGGTATTTCCTCAGGAGCAGCGTTAAAGGCGGCAACGATTTTGGCGGAACGCCCTGAAAACAAAGGAAAGACAATTGTAGCGATACTTCCGGATTCCGGTGACAGATATCTGTCAACAGCGCTTTTTTCAAGAAACTAGGAGGTTTGAATGGTGAGTAATATTAGTAGAGACGAAGCATTTGAATTATTGAGGAAATACAACAAAGATTCCTTCCATATTCAGCATGCCCTTACGGTGGAGACTGTGATGAAGTGGTATGCGAATGAGATGGGATATTCGGATGAGGAAGAATATTGGGGCATTGTAGGTTTGCTCCACGATATTGATTTTGAGGAGTACCCGGAGCAGCATTGTATCAAAGCCCCGGAGCTTTTGCGGGAAGGAAATGTTGAGGAAAGTATCATACACGCAGTATGTTCTCATGGATATGGAATTACGGTCGATATAAAACCGGAGCATGAGATGGAGAAGGTTCTGTATGCTGTTGATGAGCTTACCGGCTTGATATGGGCAGCAGCTTTGATGCGTCCGTCAAAAAGCACCAAAGACATGGAACTAAAATCCTTAAAGAAAAAATATAAGAGTAAGGGTTTTGCGGCAGGCTGTTCCAGAGAGGTGATTGAAAGAGGGGCAGCTATGCTTGGATGGGAACTGGACGTGCTGTTAACCAAAACGTTAGAGGCAATGAAAGAATCGGAGGATAGGATTCTTGAGGAGATGTCAGGGGTTTCTGAGTGATGATATAGTTAATATTGTTTTTTTTATAAGAATAAGATTGTGGCGAATGTTTATACGGTAGAATAGATAGTATAAAAAGCGGAAGTATTCAGAAGTTGAATCTATCCGCTTTTTTAGGTGCGCCTAGCGGCGCACGTTTCTAACGGGTGAAAGTCCCTAGTCTGCCCTAGT
>CAZFHT010000044.1:0-14545 GCA_964518785.1 uncultured Eubacterium sp. | reverse complement strand
AGGCAAAGAAGAAAAAGAAGAGGGTGTTAGTGATGGAGGAGACAAAAAGAGAAGATGAGGACGAGGAAGTTACCCCGATTCAGGAGCTGCTGGATATTCTCCCTACTTTTGACGTTGTCCAGTGAGGAAAGGAACAATAGTGAAAAGATTCCAGAAGGTGGTGTGTTGATTGACAGGGATATATATCTTGATATATACTGGAGAAAATGAAAGGGGCTGGTTATTATGATGACAGCAAAAATTTTTGAAAATGGCAGAAGTCAAGCTGTTAGATTACCAAAAGAATGTAGATTTGATACAGATGAAGTTATGGTGAATCGAATTGGTGATGTTGTAATGCTTGTGTCGAAAACAGATAAATGGAATTCGTTTTTGAAAGCAATTGATATGTTTTCGGAAGACTTCATGGCAGATGGAAGAACTGACAATGGAGAGCAGGTGCGTGAAGAGTTATGAGATATATGCTGGATACAAATATCTGTATATATTCAATTAAACATAAGCCGGAACAGGTATTTCAAAGACTTCAGGAGCATAATCCGGCGGAGATATGTATATCTTCAATCACCTATGAGGAATTAGTTTATGGTGTTGAAAAAAGCCAGCAAATAGAGAAAAACAGGATTGCTTTAATGTGGTTGCTTGCAAGGATTGAAATAGTAGATTTTGATTCATCTGCCGCAGAAGTATATGGTAAAATTCGTGCAGATTTAGAAAAGAAAGGGACTCCTATTGGTCCATTGGATATGATGATTGCAGGACATGCAAAATCACTAGATTATACAGTTGTAACAAATAATATAAAAGAATTTAAGCGAATTAAAGGGTTGAAACTTGAAAATTGGGTTGAACCCTCGGAGTGATGGTGTTTCGGTTTCAGTTGAATCCAGTCGTAGATAAATACAATATTATTTTTTGCGGTATCGGTGAAATATCCGATACCGTTTTTGGCATATGAATCAGTTGCTAAGATTAGATAATAGGATATGAGTGCCAGAAGGTCTTTTGTCATTTGTTTCATTCGCGAATTGCAATAAAAAGTTTATCTCAACATACAATTTTCACAAATATAGTGTATCATAGTTTCCTAATTCATTTAATAATGATGTCATGAATTACTGAGTTGCATTGCAACGAAAGACGGATTAGGAGGGAAAGGCTATGAACAGATTGCGAAGATTCATGTATGGAAGATATGGCGGAAATGACCAGCTTTCCATGTTTTTGTTTGGATTGTACCTTGTGCTGGTTGTGTTAAATATGTTTTTACGCCGAACGCCGGCAGGGGTTGTCTTGCAGACGCTTGGACTGCTTGTCGTTATTTTTTATTTTTACCGCTTTCTGTCGAAGAACATATACAAAAGAAGTGCAGAAAATCAAAAGTTTCTGAAATTATGGAATCCGGTAAAGAATTATTTCAAATTTCTGAAAATGAGCTTCGATGAGAGAAACGGAGTAAAGAAATTGTATCGGTGTCCAAAGTGCCACCAAACAATTCGTGTGCCGAAGGGCAGGGGGAAGATTGCCATTACTTGTCCGAAGTGCCGTTTTGAGTTTATCAAGAAAACCTGAAAAATTTGGAACAAAAAATTTTGGAGGCATCATGTTTGGATATGTGACGGCAAATAAGCCGGAATTAAAAATGCGTGAATTCGCCCGGTATAAGGGATTTTATTGTGGACTGTGCCAGCGTCTCCACAAGAATCATGGTATGTTGGGGCAAATGACACTGACTTACGATATGACGTTTTTGGTTTTGCTGCTGACCTCTCTTTATGAGCCTTCTACCGCCGAGAGGCAAAAACGCTGTCTCATTCATCCGGCGAAAAAGCAGTTTATTGTTACAAATGAAATTTCGGATTATGCGGCAGACATGAATATCCTTTTGTCTCATGACCATTTGGAGGACGACTGGAAGGACGAAAAAAAGATTAGCGGATGGCTGGGGATGAAGGCATTTTCAGGGAAGAAAAAAAGGACAGCAAAAAAATACCCAAGGCAGGCAAAGGCGATAGCGGAATCGCTGGAGGAATTGTCCGTTTTGGAGCAGTCCGGCTGTGCGGATATTGACGCCGCCGCCAGACCATTTGGCACATTGATGGGTGAGCTGTTTGTCTGGAAAGAAGATTCCTTTCAGACAATTCTGCGGTCTTTCGGATTTTATCTCGGAAAATGTATTTATATTTTGGACGCTTACAAAGATGTGGCGGCAGACCGGAAAAAAGGATGTTACAATCCTTTTGCAGAGGAATACGGAAAGGAAGGATTTGACCGGCGGGTGCAGGAAATCCTTGATGGTACACTGCGGATGGCGGTGGTCGAATTTGAAAAACTGCCCTGTGAACAGGATTTAGCTATCCTTCGGAATATTCTATACGAAGGAATCAGGCGACATTTTAAAAATGACGGAGGAAAGAAGGATGAATGATCCTTATAGCGTGCTTGGTGTTTCCAGAAGTGCGACAGACAAGGAAATAAAAAAGGCATATAGACAGTTGAGCCGGAAATATCACCCGGATTCTTATCCTGATGAGAGTCAGAAAAAATGGGCGGAGGAAAAATTTCGTCAGGTGCAGGAGGCATATAACCAGATTGTAGATGAACGGTCCGGTAAAGGAACGCAGAACTATGGAAGTTATGGCAGTTATGGAGGTGCCGGCAGCCAGCAGAACTATTCTGAGGAGGACCAGCATTTGATGGCAGCCATGAACTATATACGTGCCCGTCGGTACAATGAGGCAATTAATGTGCTGAACAATATGGAGAACCGCAGTGCGAGATGGTACTATTTCAGCTCATACGCCAATATGGGACTGGGGAACAATGTAGTTGCCATGGACTACGCAAAAAAAGCAGTGGAAATGGATCCCGGAAATCAGGAGTACCAGCAGTATTACCGGCAGTTGCAGAGTGGTGCCGGAGCCTCACCGTTTGGCAGTCCTTTTGGCGGCGGCTACGGAGGAGGCTATGGTGGTTACGGCGGTTATGGTAGCTACGGCGGCAGTTACGATGAATGCGGCACCGGAAATATCTGCTGTGATTTGTGGTGTGCGAATCTTCTGTGCGGGTGTATATAAAGAAGATACGGCAAGTCGTGGTTTACAAAGTTTCAAGAAGTGGTTTTGATTGCTACGATTGACAATTTTATGTGAAAAGCATTATACTCATAATCATAACAAACAACGAGGAGAGTTAGCAATGGCAGTCAGGATTATTGGCACCGGCAGTTATCTGCCGAAAAAAATAGCGGACAATCAATTTTTATCTACGATTGTCGATACCGATGATGAGTGGATTCGTCAGCGTACCGGAATTAAAGAGAGACGTTTATCCAATGGAAAAGAAGGAACTACTTATATGGCGGCAGAGGCAGCAGAGGCGGCATTGGAGAATGCAGGAGTAGAGGCAGAGGAATTGGATATGATTCTTGTTGCCACAGTCTCTGCGGATACCTATGTACCCAGCACATCTTGTGCGGTGCAGGGAGTGATTGGAGCGACACGTGCTACCTGTTTTGATATCAATGCAGCCTGCTCAGGTTTTTTGTTTGCCTTAAATACGGCATATGCCTACATTGAGATGGGAATGGCGAAGACCGTACTGATTGCGGGAGCAGAGACCTTGTCCCGCGAGGTTGACTGGTCAGACCGCAGCTCTTGTATTTTATTTGGCGATGGAGCAGGAGCAGCCGTTGTTCGGAAGGATGAGGACGAGGAAGGCGGACTTTTGGCAAGCGTCACCGGCTCCGATGGTTCTCAGGGAGACGTGCTTACCTGTAAGGGACGGGGAATCCAGAATCCTTTTCACAATTCAAAGAGAAGAAAAGATTTTATTAAGATGGATGGTCAGGCGGTATTCCGTTTTGCTGTCACTACCGTACCACGTTGTGTCAAGCAGATTTTGAAAAAAACCCAGTTGGAGACGGACGACATCAAGTATTTTATTCTTCATCAGGCGAATGAAAGAATTATTGAATTGATTGCTAAGCGGCTGAAGGTGGATTTAGATAAATTTCCAATGAATCTGGACCGCTATGGAAATACGTCCTCTGCCAGTATTCCGATTTTGCTGGATGAGTTGAACCGCAACCATTTGCTGGAACGGGGAGACAAACTGATTTTATCCGGCTTTGGCGGCGGACTTACGTGGGGTGCTGTCCTTTTGGAATGGTAAATAATTGATATTCAGGCATATTTTTATCCCTCTTTGCATAAGAATAAGGCAAAGGGGGATTTTTGTTTTGAGAAGGACAGGCAGAGTTATTTTTATATTTGTTTTGATTGTAGGCTGTATGGTGGGGCTGTGGCTGTTTCAGTCATGGCGGGAGGAACAAGTCCGAAAAACAGAGACAACATTGTATAATGTTTACATAACAGAAGTCAGCGGCAGCTCCATTCAGACAGTTTCGAATCAGGGAGAACACACCTATGAGACGGTCACAGCGGTGACGGGGCAGGCGGTGAATGGTGTGGCAGACCTGACTTTGCAGCAGGATAAGGTTGTTCGAATCGTGAAAAAACCAGAGGTGATTACTGAAAAACTTTTGAGGCGGACGGATTCGACAGTGACGCTTGAGGAATATGGCGAGGTGGCACTGGACGAAAATTTTGTCCTGTACAAAATCGATAAAAATGGGACGGTGGGCGTAGGTGAAACTTCAGACCTTGTAATAGGTGATACGGATATTCAATTTGTGGCTGCGGGGGAAAAAATATGTGCTGCCATTTTGCAGGAATCGGTTCTGGAAAAGATTCGTGTACTGCTGTATAACAGTGATTACTCGTCTTATGATATGGAGAAGGTTACGGTGACTTCTAATCAGAATTACCAGATAACATGCGACAAGGAAAAGACTTATCACGCCAAGGGGGAGAAGGTGACGTTTACGGCGGCTGAATTGAAGGAACGAACCGAGGTGTCAGCGGAAAATGGAGGAACGATTTCGATTGTGAACATAAAGAGAAAACAAGGAACGCCCGCTTACCGGGGAACAATTGAGATTGACCGCTGGGGAGAGTCACTGCATGTCATCAATGAACTGCCTTTGGAAGAATATTTATACAGTGTTGTTCCGAGTGAAATGCCGACGGAATACGAGGAATCGGCGCTGAAGGCTCAGGCGATTTGTGCAAGAACATACGCCGTTCAGCAAATGCAGGGGCAGCGTCTGGCGGAGCAGGGAGCCCATGTAGACGACAGCGTTTCTTTTCAGGTTTATAATGATTTAAAAGAAGATGAAAAATCCATAGCGGCAGTGGACAGTACAAAAGGACAAGTGGTGACATATGACGGTGACGTGGCGTCCACCTATTTTTATTCTACCTCCTGCGGCAGCTCGGCGGGAACAAAAGAGGTGTGGTATACGAAAGGGGATAAAAAATATCTTCCGTCCGCCCTGCTGAATGACTCAAGGGAAGAAAAAAATCTTTCCGCAGAGGAGGATTTTCAAGCGTTTATAAAGGAACCGCCGGAGACGACAGACAGCAGTGAGGCGTGGTATCGCTGGCAGACAACGATATCGGCAGAGAGCATGAAAAAATCAATCGAAAAAAACATCACTGCAAGATACAAGGTAAATTCAACCCAGATTCAGGTAAAAGGGGAGGATGGAACATTTAAGAGCCGGGACATAACCAGTGTTGGCGAAATAAAAAATATCGAAGTCAAAGAGAGGGGACCAAGCGGGATTGTTTCCATGCTGGAAATCGAAGGAACAGAGGAAACAGTGCGAATCTATACGGAGTACAACATCCGGACGCTGCTGGCGGGAGAAAACACAAAGTTCACCCGGCAGGATAAAAAAGAAGTCACCGGACTGAGTATCCTTCCAAGCGGCTTTTTTTACATTGAAAAAAAAGGGGACGGTTTTACGATACAGGGAGGCGGTTATGGTCATGGGGTAGGCATGAGCCAGACCGGAGCCAACGAACTGGCAAAAAAAGGAAAATCAGTAGAAGACATTCTCACTTTTTATTTCCCAGAAACGACTCTGCAATCTCTTGAAGTTCTTTGAGAGAGGAACGGAGGTGGAGTGTTTTCTTCTTTTTCAAATATTGGTTTAACATTGCTCCGAAAAATACAATATTGATACAAAAGTACAGCCAGAGCATTAATAAAACGAGATAGGTCAAGCTGCCATAGATGGAACGGATGTTACTGAAATAATCAATGTACAAAGAGTATAGGTACGAAAAGGCAATCCACAAAAAGGCGGCAAGCACAGCACCCGGAAGTTCATCCCGGAATTTCGATTTACGTTTTGGAACAAAACGGTATAAGAATAAAAAGTAAATCGTAAAGAGCAAAAAGGACACAGCAGACCGCAGCCAGAACACAACGACGCTGAGATAGGTCAGAAAAGGAAATACTTTGCCGAGCCATAGGGCAATCTGGTTGCCGTATACAAGGATGGTAAGGCTTACGATAATCATAAAAGTAAATACCGTTGTGTAAAGGATGGACAGGATGCGGCACACGAGCAGATTTCTTTGGTTTTTTACCTCATAGATTTTATCCATCTCATAGACAATTCCCCAAAATCCCTTTGAGCCTGCCCATAAGGTGGCGATGACGGTGACAGAGAGCACCGTACCGGAGGCGTTATTATAGCTTTCGGCTAATAACCCGTCCATAAAGCTGCAAAGACTTGCAGGAAGGACTGCCTTGAGCGTCTCCATTATCACGTCCTCTGTGAGAGGCGTGTATTGAATCAGTGTAATTAGGAACATAAGAAACGGAATCATGGACACAAAAACAAAAAACGCCACTTGGGCGGCGTGGATGGAAATCTGGTCACGGTCCGTTTTTTGAATAAACCACAAAATAATATTATCCGTATCTTTCATATTTACCTCCGAAATCCCCGGTTTTACAGCAGGGGTGGAATATACTAATAAGTATATGTAAAAAATGTAAAAAAATCAATGACTTTTCAAAAAACTATTTGTGCATTTTGTATATATTGCTTGCACAAAAAATAAATTCATGGTATAATTGTCATAACGCAAAGATAAAATCTTTGTGAAATCATAATGTATGTAGGAGGTTTTCTATGAGAAGGAAAAAAATTTGTGCCATTTTGATGGCAGCGATGATGGTAGTAGGCTTGACAGCGTGTGGTGGACAGACCAGTGATACCGGTTCATCTTCAGATACCGGTTCGTCTTCATCTTCGGGGGATTTGATTAAAGTTGGTATTATTAACAATGATCCGAATGAGTCCGGTTACCGTACAGCAAATGACAAAGACATGAAGGCTATGTTTACAGAGGAAAACGGTTATGATGCATCTTTTGCTTACAGCTTGAAAAACGATGAGCAGATTAAAGCAGCACAGAAAATGATTCAGGACGAAGTAGACTACATTCTTCTGGCAGCAGCCGATACATCCGGTTGGGATACTGTGCTGAAAGATGCGAAAGAGGCAGGAATTAAGGTTATTCTCTATGACCGTACAGTAGATGCCGACGAAGATTTGTATGAGGCATCCGTTGTTTCTGACATGGCAAAAGAGGGCGAGACAGCAGTAAACTGGCTGACAGAGCAGAAACTCGACAAGTATGAGATTATTCACATTCAAGGTACGATGGGAAGTTCCGCACAGGTAGGACGTACCGCAGCTCTCGATAAAGCAGTAGAGGAAAATGACAACTGGTCTTATGTAACACAGCAGACAGCAGACTGGAGTAATGAGACAGCACAGCAGATTGTACAGTCTGTTATTGATTCCGGAAAATCATTTAACGTAATCTACGCAGAAAATGATGATATGGCAAAAGGTGCCGTAGCAGCTCTGGACAAAGCAAATATCTCCCACGGTGTAGGAAAAGACGTTATCATCATGGGATATGACTGCAACTCATGGGCATTGGAAGAACTGAAAAAACAGAACTGGAACTACGACGGACAGTGTAACCCATTCCAGGCAAGCACGCTGGATGAGATTATCAAGAAACTGGAGAATGGTGAGACACTGGAAGAGAAAACAGTTATTATGGAAGAGCAAGGCTTTGATGCTACGACAATTACAGATGAAGATATTGAGAAATATGGCATTTAATGTCTGAGTATTGAATAATTTGTTTCCATAGAGCAAATGCGGTACGACCACATGGTTACATGCGCCAGTACCGCATTTCTTTTAAATAAAACAAGGAGGTGAACAGACGGTGAAGGAAAATGTGGTCTTGGAGATGAAAGGCATTGACAAGAACTTTCCCGGAGTTCGTGCCCTGCAAAATGTGGACTTTACCCTGTGCGAGGGTGAGATTCATGCGCTGATGGGTGAGAATGGTGCCGGAAAATCCACTTTGATAAAAGTGCTGACCGGAGTTTACACAAAAGACAGTGGGAAGATTTTTATGAAGGGCAGCGAAAAAGAGATTTCCATTCGTTCCCCTCAGGATGCTCAAAATGCGGGAATCAGTACGGTGTATCAGGAGATTACTCTTTGTCCGAACTTGTCCGTTGCTGAAAATATGTACATAGGACGGACAAAAGGGATTGGACAGAACTGGAAGAAAATGAATCGGGATGCCGATAAGATTTTGCAGTCGCTGGATATACCGGCAAAGGCGACACAGCAGTTGGCGAGTTGTTCTCTTGCGGTACAGCAGATGGTTGCGATTGCCCGTGCCGTAGATATGAATTGTAAAGTATTGATTCTGGATGAGCCTACCTCCTCTCTGGATGAACAGGAAGTAGAAAAACTTTTTGGATTGATGCGTGACTTGAAGGCAAGAGGAGTAGGGATTATCTTTGTAACGCATTTCTTGGATCAGGTATATGAAGTCTGTGATAAGATAACGGTGCTGCGAGATGGCAAGCTGGTGGGTGAGTATGAGATTAAAGATTTACCGAGAGTACAGCTTGTGTCGAAAATGCTTGGCAAAGAGCTGGACGATATGTCGGATATCAAAGGCGAGCAGCAGTCCTTTGACGTCGATGAAAATGCTGTCCCTGTTTTTGAGGCGAAAGGTTTGGTCAGCAATGCGGGAATCCAGCCTTTTGATTTCCATATTCAAAAGGGAGAGGTCAATGGTTTTACCGGATTGCTCGGTTCCGGACGCAGTGAGTGTGTCCGGGCGATTTTTGGAGCTGACCGGGTGACTGGCGGTTCGGTAAAAGTAAATGGAAAATCGGTGAAGATTGCAAAGCCGATTGATGCGATAAAAAATAACATTGCTTATCTTCCGGAAGACAGAAAGCGGGATGGTATTGTCGGAGATTTGTCTGTGCGGGACAATATTATTCTTGCATTGCAGGTTCGCAAAGGTTTCTTCCGTCCTTTCAGTAAGGCGCAGGCGAAGAAATTTGCGGATGAATACATAAAACTTCTTTCCATTAAAACCGCATCGGATGAGACACCGATTAAATCGCTCTCCGGCGGAAACCAGCAGAAAGTAATTCTTGCCAGATGGCTGTTGACGAATCCGGAGTATCTGATTCTGGATGAGCCGACAAGAGGAATTGATGTCGGTACAAAAGTGGAAATACAAAAACTCGTTTTGAAACTGGCGTCGGAGGGGATGAGTGTGACGTTTATTTCTTCCGAGACAGACGAGATGTTACGTACCTGTTCCCGACTTGTTGTCATGCGTGACCGAAAGGTAGTTGGAGAACTGACAGGTGACGATTTGACACAGACGAAGATTATGAGTACGATTGCCGGAGGTGAGAAAAAAGAATGACAACAACGACAAAAAAAGGAACAAGTGTATCGGAGGTACTGGGGGGATTTGTGAGAAAACAGATTTTTATCCCGGTTGCGGCACTTCTGTTGCTGGTAATCTTTAATCTGATTCGGGACCCGTCGTTTTTTGCGATTCAGGCAGTGCCGAACAGTGCCGGATATACAATTTTAACAGGACAGTTGATTACGATACTTGATTTTGGCTCCGAGCTTGCGATTCTTGCCATGGGAATGACTTTGGTTACATCGGCAACCGGAGGACAGGATATCAGTGTGGGTGCAGCCATTGCGATTGCCGGAAGTGTGATTCTTCGGGCTTTGTGTGGAGATAACCCACAGCCGGAGACACTTCGGACGAGTATTTTTGCGGCGTTTTTGCTTGCCTGTGTAGTGGCAATGCTCTTTGGAGCCTTTAATGGTGTTTTGGTTGCCTTTTTCAAGATTCAGCCAATGGTCGCCACGCTGATTTTGTATACGGCAGGGCGTTCGATAGCAGCTTGGATTAACCACAATACTTTACCGGTTGTCAGTGACCCGTCTCTTGGTTATCTCGGAGGATTTATTCCGGGTGTGCCGATTCCAACTCCGGTGTTTATTGCGATTTTGTGTATTATTATCATGGCACTGGTGCTGAAATTTACAAATTTGGGACTGTATACACAGTCTGTCGGAATTAATGAAAATTCATCCCGGTTAAACGGTTTGAACCCGGTATTTATCAAGTTCCTGACATTTGTAATACTTGGACTGTGTGTGGCAGTGGCAGCTTTAGTTAAAGTAGGAAGAGCGTCTACGATTAACTATTCGGTAATCGCAAAGGATATTGAGATGGACGCTATCCTTGCCGTAGCACTGGGCGGTAACTCACTCGGCGGAGGTAAGTTTAATATGGCAGCCTCTATTCTTGGTGCTTACGTAATTCAGTTTTTGACTACCACATTGCAGACGATGGGTGTAAAATCGGATGCGCTGAGAGCGTACAAGGCAGTAGTTGTTATTCTGCTCGTTGTAATTAGTGCTCCGGTTGTACGAGAAAAAGTATCTGCTTTGTGGAAGAAGATTACGGCAAAAAACAGCAGAAGGGAGGCGGCTTAATATGACAAGTTCAAATCAGGTGAAAACAAAAAGGTCTTTTCCTGCGATGATAAAAGGGATGACCGATACCAATCTTTTGCTGACGATTACCATTGTTGTATTTTTGGTGATGTATATATGTGCCGTCGTATTTTTGGGACAGGGATTTGCAAAACCTCAGGCATTTTTTAACATATTAAATTCCAATGCGTCTCTGATTATTTTATCCTGTGGCATGAGTCTTGTTATGATTACCGGAGGAATTGATATATCAGTCGGTGGTGTGGCAGCATTGGTAAGTATGTGCTGTGCGGTCAATCTTGATTTAAAAGGTGGTAATATTTTTACTTCCATTCTCATTGCATTGGCAATTGGACTCGCCTTTGGCGTCGTTCAGGGATTTTTAGTGGCGTATTTGGAAATTCAGCCATTTATTGTAACACTGGCAGGAATGTTCTTTGCACGAGGCATGACAACGATTGTACATTCCCAGCCGTTTAATGTAGAGAATCAGTCGTTTGTTGCCTTGAAGGACGCCCGGATTGTTGTGCCGGGTATGGGTTCCTACAATCGTCATGGTATCTATACCGCTGCTTATGTCAATGTCGGCGTGATTATCGCAATCGTAGTAGTGATTTTACTGTTTTGTATGCTGCGGTGGACGAAGACCGGACGTAATTTTTATGCCGTAGGCGGTAATGCCCAGAGTGCTTTAATGCTGGGAATCAATGTAAAGAAGACAAAGTTTCTTGCTCATGTGCTTTGCGGATTGTCAGCGGGTATCGGCGGATACGCCTATTTCATGTTTGTCGGCTCCGGCTCTCCGTCGCATGCCATGGGTATGGAGATGAACGCCATCGCTTCCTCCATTATCGGTGGAACGATGTTGACAGGCGGTGTAGGAAATATTATCGGAACGTTATTCGGTGTACTGTCTCTTGGAACGATTCAGGATATTGTTTCATCGGTAGGTTTTGATGACGCATGGTGGACGGGAATTACCATTGCCGCTATGTTGTGTCTGTTTTTGGTTATACAGAGTATTGTTATGGCGAGAAAGAAGAAATAAAGCGCTAAGCTTTATTGGTGGAGGTCAGTATGAGGAAAACAAAAGTTCAAAAACCAAGGGTTCAGAAAGAAAAAATTCAGAAGGAAAAGGTTCGGAAGGAAAAACCAAAAAGCGGAAGGAAAAAACTCAGTTTATTCGCCTTTATGCTTTCGGTTTCCCTTTTGCCGCTGGTGATTTCGGTTGCGATTGTCAGTGTTATTTCGTATCGGGTTACATCGAATAATATTGTGCAGTCGTCCCAGCAGATGTTATTGACAGTTTCGAAAAATCTGGCAAGTCATTGTATACAGAATGAAGTTACGGTTATCAATGCCTCGAATCATTATGATTATATTGACAGCTTGAAAGGTCAGGAGATTGAGGTTGCTATTATCTTTAAGGATATGTCCTGCGTAACTTCGATAAAGAATGAAAATGGCTACCGGATTCGGGAAATTGAGTGTAACGAAGATTTGTTTGAGAATCCGGACCAATACACCGAAGGATATTTTCAGGAGAACGTATTGATTGATGACAAGAGCTACTATGCTTGTTTTACACCGATTATTGCAAACGGTGAAGTGACGGGCGTGGCTTATTCCTCTATGCCTCAAAATAATGTTTCCGAGGCTACTCACAGTTTGTTGGTACAGACAGCGGTTATTGCCGGAGTTATGCTTGTTCTCTCTATTATCGTTGTTCTGATTTTCAGTCAGAGAGTGTCAAGGACGTTTGTTCGTCTGGGCGGCAGAATTGATGACCTCGCAAAAGGAGACTTGCGTAAACAAAAAGAGCAGAAGAGCAGCCTTCGGGAAATGCATGTTCTCTTAAATCAGACTCAGGTAATGCAGGAGAATCTGGTGCACATTATCAGTAAGGTAAAGTCGGCGTCTAATCAGCTTGTGGAAAGCATTGGGGAAGTAAACGGATTAAGTGAAGATACGTATGGACGTGCGAAACAGATTGTTGAATCCGTCGAGGAATTGACAAAGAGTGCAGAATACATGAATACCAATGTTCAGGAAATTGCGGAGCAGATGGAGGAAATTGGAGAATGTGTAAATGAGATGTCCGATAGTGTAGGAGAACTGCACCGACATTCTGAAAATATTTTGCAGACAAATGATGGTGCAAAAGCCAATCTGGAGAAGATTATGGATGAGAGCCGCAAGTCTGTAGAGGCAGTGCGGGACATCACCGCCCAGATTCACGAAACGAATAATTCGATTGAACGTGTGGATGAGGCGGTTGCCATGATTTTGTCCATTTCCGCAGAAACCAATCTGCTCAGTCTCAATGCCTCGATTGAGGCGGCGAGAGCCGGAGAGCAGGGAAAAGGTTTTTCTGTTATTGCCGAGGAAATCTTTGAACTGTCCCAGCAGACGGCAAAGGGTGCTGAGATGATTAAACAGTTGGCGAAGACGATTACGAATGATTCTCAAAAATCTGTGGATTTGGCAACTCAGGTGCAGTCTATGATTGTCAATGAGCAGGATGGTTTGAAGGATACTTTCCGAGAGTACGAAAAACTCAGTGGGGACATTGGTCTTTCGGCAGATGAAATTCGTGCGATTGCACAGAAAACGAAAGAATTGTCCGAGTATAAAGAGAAGGTTATTGAGAACGTAGGCAATCTGGGAGCAGTCAGTGAAGAAAATACAACCAGCAATGAAGAAGTAAGTGGAAATATTTCAGAAATTATAGCACAAGTACAAAATATAAATGCAGATTGCTCAGATATGAATGACATGGCGCATCAGTTAGAGGAGACAATGGATTTCTTTTCTTGACATCCAGCCTATAACTGTGCTACAGTAGAAAGCGTCAGAGACATATCAGGGTGGTATCGCGAAAGATTCATCCCTTGTATACATTGTATGCAAGGGATTTTTTTGAATGAACATAGAAAGGAACGGAAACAATGAAAGAAAAATTAGCAGGAATCCTAGACAATGCGCTGAGTCAGATTGAGAAATCAAATGAGCTTGACCGCCTGAACGACATCCGGGTAGCGTTTCTTGGTAAAAAAGGGGAACTCACCAGTGTTTTGAAATCAATGAAAGAGGTGTCACCGGAGGACCGCCCGAAGGTTGGCCAGATGGTGAATGAGGCGAGAGCGAAGATTGAATCAAAGCTGGATGAGAAGAAAGAGGCTTTTGAGAAAGCAGTGCGGGAAGAAAAGATGAAAGCAGAAGTCATCGATGTAACACTGCCGGGAAAGAAGATAGAGCTGGGACACCGCCATCCGAATACATTAGCACTGGATGAAGTGGAGAAAATTTTCATTGGTATGGGATATGAGGTAGTGGAAGGACCGGAGATTGAATATGATTATTATAACTTTGAGGCATTGAATATTCCGGCAAATCATCCTGCCAAAGACGAGCAGGATACGTTCTATATAAATGATAATATTTTGCTGCGTACCCAGACGTCCTCTGTGCAGGTACACGTAATGGAGGAGGGCAAGCTGCCGATTCGCATGATTAGTCCGGGACGTGTGTTCCGAAGTGATGATGTGGACGCAACCCATTCTCCTTCCTTTCATCAGGTGGAGGGACTTGTGATTGATAAGAATGTCACATTTGCTGATTTGAAGGGAACGCTGGAGCAGTTTGCAAAGCAGTTGTTCGGGGAGGACATTAAAGTAAAATTCCGTCCTCATCATTTCCCATTTACAGAGCCGAGTGCCGAGATGGACGTGAGCTGCTTTAAGTGTGGCGGTAAAGGAT
>CAZFHT010000043.1:0-14812 GCA_964518785.1 uncultured Eubacterium sp. | reverse complement strand
ATCTGGCAGATACGTGAAACTAAAAACGGATATCCCGAAGTGTAATCATATATCAGCTCCGCAATCGCCTTAGTATCAAATGTTTCTTTTCGCTCCTCTTTATATTCTTCCAACATTCCCTCAATGCCATAAGGAGAAAAACTCATATCCACATCAAATCGTACTGCAATGTTCCACGGACTGTTATATTTGCGTTCCTCATTAGGACGAATTTTCGCCTTTAAATTTTTTATATCATATACGCCCGCCAAAATCACCGAATGAAAGGTTGGTGAATCACGTCTATCCAGATAATACATCCGCAACTGTGCCAGAAAATCGATGAACACTTGGTTATTCGATGCACTATCCACCTCATCAATCATCAAAACCACTGGATACTTAACTTTTTTACACAGCCGGCTGATATGCTTGAACAAATGTCTTAGTCCCATATTGATGTATGACGATTCCTTCAACTCCTTTTCAAACTCTGTTCCTAACTCTTCGGGCAGCTGCTCTACAAATAACTCTGCAAAAGCAGCCACAAAGCCACACTCTGTTTGAAAGTCATTATAGGAAAGTTTCTGAAAATCCATCTTTACCACAATATACTCATCTTTCAAATATTCCGCTAATGCACGTATTGTAGTTGTTTTCCCATACTGTCTTGCACGATTTATCACAAAGTATTTCCCACCGTCAACCATCACCTTAATTTGTTTAAGCCGTTCTGTCAAATCAACCATATAATGCTCATCCGGGAAACACACACCCGTTGTATTAAATGACCTCACACCATTCACCTCTCTGCCCTTAAAATTATAACTGTATTGTGCTATAATTCTAACCAATTCACAATCAAAGTTTTGTTTTCATTTTCACTGGAATAAAAAAAGAATATTTGTTTAACTCGTTAATCGTCTTTAATAATAAGATATTTGTTTCTACAACACACTCCTATATTATACCTACCAATTCCAACATACGATTCTAATACATCTGCCACAATGCTGATAATTAATCCTTAATGTATCCTAACAATCTCTGATACAACTTCTCACTTATTCGTATCCCACTTTCCTTCAAACACTCAATGCACTCTTCAACATCTTCCTTCATCAGCATCCCCTCTGCGAAAATCTAGATATTGCATTTCATCATTACATTTAACTTCAATTGTACTACATATTGCTCCCACTCTCAGCTTTAATTCTGCAACAGCTGTATTTCTTTCATTCGCAACATACAAAAACGTGCATCCCATTCGATTGAATCTTCCAGCACTTGCTAAATATGGTGGCGGAGACATCACCTCATTCCCTATATATGGAATATCAATAGTTGTTTGCAACTCATCCTAGTACCAGCCGCCCCGTCCATTATTTCATTCTTGTTCAGATGTTTCATCTTTCGGTGCAGGGGTGTCGGTAGTAGCAGGGGTACTAATGGACGCCGGGACATCAGTAGGTGTCGCCACTGTAGTATCACTGCCCTGTCCCCGGATAATCAGGCTCACCTTTATCTTCTTTTTCAGTTTCACGCCGGAAGGCAGATTAAACTCCACCTCCAAGCTGTGCTGTCCCGGAGAAAGGTCTTCCAAATCGATATACGCACCTAAATCATTCAGTGTCAGTCCCTCCAGCACCGAATCCTTTCCTGTTAAGGAAACGGAATACTTCAGTGTTTCGTCTTCGTATTCAATCGTGCAGTTTGAAGGCAGATTTTTCACTGCAATGTCACTGGCAGAAATAATAAAGGATCTGCTGCCGTTTTCCTCAATTTCACAACGAACGGATACCGTAGTCGTATCTCCCACAATAGACAATCCTGACGGAATGTAGTCCGCCAGTTGAACCTCCTGCTCCACATCTTTTTTCGCTCCGGATATATTTATCGGAATCTTAATGGATACCTCCTTCTTCAAAGCGTCTGCCGAGCCGGAAACACGAATCTGCTCCGGTTTAAAATCGGTCTGGGCGAGACGGTATCCCTCTGCCGGTTTTCCTTTTGTTTCCACATAAACCGGCACCTCCTTTGTAGCCAGCACCTCGGTGGAGACAACAATGGTGTCATTACTGAACGTCACATTGCTGCTGTCGATAATCTCTCCGTCCTCATCATAAAGAACAGGACTGTACTCTTTCTCGAAATTATCGCTCTCCCCATTCAATGTTACCAGTACGCCTACATGGTCAATCTTCTTAAACTTCGATTCCCCGCAGGAAACTTCTACAATATTCGGTTTTGCCACAATGTCACCCAGAACGTAGTTGTCACTCAACTCGCCCTGATGTTCTACTTTTACTTGGAACTTCTGGGTTACACGTTTCTCCAGTTTCACCTT
The DNA here is from genome assembly GCA_964518785.1 of uncultured Eubacterium sp. Classification (GTDB taxonomy): domain Bacteria; phylum Bacillota; class Clostridia; order Lachnospirales; family Lachnospiraceae; genus Eubacterium_F. Next base: position 12,486 of record CAZFHT010000043.1, on the reverse strand, counting down.
CATAACGGCATTGCCCCAGTCCAGTTGGATATTTTCTTCACTTTTTTGCTTATTCTTCATCTGGACATTAATACTGACCGCATTTACTTTGGAGAGGTCACTCATATCGGCGGTAGCCTCAAAGTCATTGGCGCCCAGTGTCTCAATGACACTTCGTTTCGCTTTTACTGTCACAGCCACCGTATCCCCGTCTTCAATCTCATAAACCTGATTTGCTGACGTAATCACATTTTCATTTAAAACCTTAACCGGAATGTCGGCAAATGTTTTCGTGGTGGCAGGGTCCGTCATATTGATGATGACAAGCCAAAACAAAAACGCTACAATGACTGATATAATCTTTAGCACAAGATTACTCGTTATCTTCTTCTTCATCTTTCCGCCTTCCCTTCCGCCATTTTCTCTTCTTTTCCTCAGGAATACGATGGGACGCCTCCTCCAACCTCAGTTGCAAGGTATCCGCATCAATTTTTCGATATAATTTCCCATCACAAGCGAGTGAGACAAAACCGGTTTCCTCCGATACGATAATCGTCAGCGAGTCGGATACTTCGCTGATTCCCAGCGCCGCACGATGTCTTGTTCCCAGTTCCTTGCTCACCTCAAGATTGTTCGACAGAGGCAGATAGCAGGTAGCCGACACAATCCGATTATCTCTCACAAGGACAGCACCATCATGGAGAGGTGTGTTATGTTCGAAAATATTTACCAATAACTGACTACTGATTTCCGAGTCGATAGGGATTCCGGTTCTCTCATACTCCCGGCATTGAATCTCTCGCTCTACTACGATAAGTGCCCCGGTTTTCACCTTTGCCATGTCATACACTGCTTTTATCATGGCTTGAATACTTTTCTCCGTATAACGTTCATTTTTCGGACTCTGGTTATCAAAAGTAGTCAAATTCGTGAGAAAGTTCTTTCGCCCCAGCTCCTCCAGTGCATTTCTCAGCTCGGGCTGGAAAATAACGATGAGAGCCATGATACCGACAACCATGGCATTGCGGAACACCCAGAGAACGACATTCATTTCTAAAATAAAGGCGACGAGGAAAATAAACACCAGAAGAATGATTCCCTTCAGCAGCACCCAAGCTCTGGTGTCCTTAATCCATAGAATAATGTGATAAAACGCATAGGCGATAATAACAATTTCCAGAATGTCGGTTACGGTAAATTCCGGAATCGTCAACCATGCGACATAGTTTCGAAAAAAGCTAACGATTGCATCCATAGATTACTCTTCCTCCTTTTCTGAAATAATTCGTGTCACTGTCCGGTCCACGACAGCCACTTTAAACTTAGGCACGGCTGTGACATAATAATAATATTCGTCATCCTCAAATTGTAACTTTTTCGTCCCATGATAGTCGAGCGAAATGCGAAAGAATTGTATCACATAGGCAATTACCACAGAAATCACAACCTGTAACGTCAGGTAACCAGTTGCCATCTGTAATTCCATCATAATATTGCACAGCAGCTCCACCGTCATCAGTAAAATCGCTCCCACTAAAATGGAAATCTGAGAGCTGTGCTTTGCCTGACTTTTTCGTATCCAATAGACACACAAAAAGGTCAGTGCAAATGCAATCATCGTAATGTACATCATGCGGCTGCCGGCAAGGTAATGAGCCAAATACTGCAAGGACGACACGATGTTATCCGTATCTGTCATCCCTACTGCGGCTTCGTACTCCACCACGCCCTGCCACATATACTGTAGAAGAACACCCATCAGAACAGCGGGCAAAACAACCGGAGTGACAAACAATGCCGCCACTAAAGGCACCACATAACTAATATGAATCACCGACAAAATCGGAATGGAAAATATCACAAAAAACTGTTTCTTCGCCAGCCTTCCGAACAAAAGCTGGTAAATAACCAGAATCACTACTATGCTCACTGCGAGCAAAGCAGATACATGGAAAATCTGCCAGCAGGAGACAAAACAGACTACAATGCCGGAGATTATGTCCGGCGTGACACCGCATAATATCGCCAGCAAAAGTAAAAACAGATAACCCCCGTAAAAATCAGCAAAGTGCAGTTGTTTCGTCACAATGAGAAGAGCACCGAAAACGAAAACCATTTTCCAGACACCACGAACGTTCCGATAGTGTGCCTCGTAAAAATTCTTCAGCTTGCTTTTCAGCAAAAGAAGTGCCATCATCATACTTGTTCACTCTCCTCCTGTCCCTGTTCCTCTTCTTTATATAATGCAATCAGTTCTTGTAATGTTGTATAATATTCGGCTGCCCTGTTGTGGGAGTCCTCATAATCCCTCATGGCAACCCGCCACGTAACCGGCAGTGCCACCAGTAAAATAACAAACAGAATGATACCGCCCTTTATCAGCAGCGATTTCATCGGCAGCAGCAGAGCATTTTGCATAATGTAATCGACATAATACAGTGCCGCCATCCCCACTGCCAGTCCAAAAGCCGCCAGCACAGCCACGAATGTTTTCAACACCTGAAACCGCACATAGTCCATCTTCCGGTATTTCACCCGGATTAAATCGGTACTTCCCAGACCTGTCTCGTATTCCGAAAGACGAATCATTTTTTTGATTCTCTCTTCACTTAACAAGTCAGCACCTCCTCTCGAACATCTCAATGCCTTTCTTAAATCTTTGCAGACCATCCTCCAGCAATGCTCTCGGACAGGCAACATTCCAGCGGATAAACGATGCACCGCACTGTCCGTAAGCACTTCCGCGGGACAGATACAGTCCGGTTTCTTTTCTCAAAAATTTTGTAAATTCTGATGTCTTTTCTCCGGTTCTCTCACAGTCAATCCACAAAAGATACGTGGCATCTGTAGATATCACATGAAACCCGGTCAATTCTTTTTCCAGAAAATCCACAACCAGTTTTTTATTGTCCTGTAAATACTGCCGCAGCTCCTCCAGCCATGGTTTTCCCTTTGTAAAAGCGGCAACGACAGCGTCAACAGCAAACGAATTTGGCTCTGCCACCTCGTCAGTATTTAACCCCCGCCACATTTTGTGACGAAGAAAACGATTAGGTACGACAACAGCCGCTGTCTGCAATCCTGCCAAATTGAACGTCTTTGTAGGAGCAAGACAGGTAACACTGATTCGTCGGCACGTTTCTGACACCGAGGCAAATGGCACGTATTCTTTGCCCGGTGCTGTCAAATCGCAGTGAATCTCGTCCGCAATCACCGTAACATGGTATTTGTCACACAGCTCACCGATTTTCTCCAAAGTCTCCCTATCCCAAATCTTCCCCACCGGATTATGCGGATTGCACAAAATCATCAGCGTAGTCTGGGGATTTGACAACTTTTCCTCTAAATCCTGAAAATCAACGGAGTAGCTGTGGTTTTCATAGCGCAGAGGAGATTCCAGCACATTTCTTCCATTATTCAGAATCGAATTGAAAAATATATTGTAAACCGGCGTCTGAATCACTACATTTTCCCCCGGTGTCGTCAGCTTTCTCACTGCACTGGAAATCGCCGGTACCACACCGGTACAAAAAACGAGCCATTCCTTCTCGATATTCAAATGATGGTTTTCTTTCCACCAGTCCATATAAGCCCGGTACCACTCCTCCGGAATGACATTGTAGCCAAATACTCCATGGGCAACCCGATTCTCCATTGCCTTTCGTATCCCCGGTGCTGTCTGAAAATCCATGTCTGCCACCCACATCGGAAGTTCATTCTCAGCCACATCCCATTTTAGGGAGCAACTGCTCCGTCGGTCTGTAATCTGACTAAAATCATATTTCATAGTCTGCCCCATTTCTATTTTCCTGCATCAATTGGTAATCCCGTCACAGACAATCGTTGTCTTGTCGGGGTTAATCTTGTCTTTTTCCAAAATCAGCTCATTGATATAATCTGCCCGGATTGTCCCTCCGGCCGGATTAAGAACACTTTCAATTCTGCCGCAGATTTCTGCCTCCACAGTAGAATATTCAAACGCCAGCGTGGTGTTAATCAGCTTGCAGTTTTTCATTACCAAATTGTCAATATAGCACATCCCCTGCAAACTCTCCACCGTACAATTTATCAAAGTAAGATTTTTGGCATTCCAGCCAAGGTACTCCCCTGATATAAAAGAATCGTAGACGGTGACGTGGTCCGTATTCCAAAATGCGTCCTTCGACAACATCTTCGCCTTGCAAAGAACCATATTTTTTACACCGTCAAAAGAATAATTTCCCGTAAGAACAAAATCATGCAGCCGTATATTCTCGCAGTTCATAGCGAAGTAATCCCCTGCGGCTGTCACATTTTTCATAGTCACATCGGAACAATGCCACAAGGTTTCTTCTGCTCTCGGAAGGCTTACATTTGTCAGGCTCAGTCCATGACAACGGCGAAAATTTTTCGGTGCCTCAATCACCGTATCCTCTACCGATACGTTACTGCTGTACCAGACACCGGCTCTTGCTGTGTCAGACCATGCACAGTCCTTCGCCACTATATTTTCAGAGTACCAAAGGGGATATTTCCATCGAAATAGGCAATGGGAAAGTTCAATGTCACTGCTCTCTTTCAGCGGCGACTCGCCATCCATGAAAACACTGTCCTGAATCAGCATATTTTTTCCCTGAAACAATGCCCGTTCCCCGGTCAAAATTTCTTGTTGAATTACTTTTCTGTCGTACATGATATTCCGCCTTTCTTTCTACCAAATATCATGTCTATGATAACACATCTGCCAATTTTCATCAAGTAAAGAAACTATTAAAACAGCTCTTTTTCGCACCGTTCCAGTGCCGACGCAATAACAGCGTCCATATCGTAATACTTATATTCTCCCAATCGCCCTCCAAAAATCACTTTTTCTTCCTTGTCTGCCAATTTGCGGTATTCCTGATAAAGAGCCCCGTTCTTTTCGTCGTTCACCGGATAATAAGGCTCGTCCCCCGGTTTCCACTCGGAGCTGTATTCTCTGGAAATAATCGTCTTTGGTAAATCGCTTCCGTTTTCGTCCTTTCCAAACTCAAACCACTTGTGTTCAATAATACGTGTCCATGGAGTCTCTCTGTCTGTGTAATTTACCGCTGCATTTCCCTGAAAATTCGGCTTGTCCAAAATCTCATTTTCAAACCGCACGGAACGGTATTCCAAATTTCCCAGTTCATAGCCGAAATAGGCATCAATGGCTCCCGTATAAATTATTTTCTCAGCAAGCCCATCATATTCGGCTTTCTTGGCAAGATAATCTTCTCCCAGACGCACTTCAATTCCGTCCAGCATATTTTCCACCATTTTCGTGTAGCCGCCGATAGGAATCCCCTGATACAATGCATTAAAGTAGTTGTTGTCAAAAGTAAGTCTTACCGGAAGTCTTTTAATAATAAACGCCGGAAGGTCCTTGCAGTCTCTCCCCCACTGCTTTTCCGTATAGCCTTTTACTAATTTTTCATAAATGTCCCTTCCCACAAGAGAAATCGCCTGCTCCTCAAGGTTCTTTGGCTCTCCGGTAATTTCCTTTTTCTGCTCCTCAATTTTGGCAGCCGCCTCCTCCGGTGTCACAACTCCCCACATTTTGTTAAATGTGTACATATTGAACGGCATGGAATACAGCTCGCCTTTGTAATTTGCCACAGGAGAATTGGTAAATCGGTTGAATGTGGCAAACCGGGTAACGTACTCCCACACTTTTGTATTATTTGTATGAAAAATGTGAGCACCATATTTATGAAAATGAATTCCCTCCACCTTTTCCGTATATACATTTCCCGCAACATTTTGTCTCTTGTCAATGACAAGAACGGACTTGCCGCATTTCTTCGCCTCGTGAGCAAATACAGCTCCGTACAAGCCGGCACCTACTACTAAATAATCGTACATTTTTTCTTTCTCCTTTTATAGCTTTTTTTAAAGTATATCATACTTTATTTTCTTTCGTAAATATAATATACGTGTTTTTTTAAATTTTAAAAAAGAATGGTATAATTTCATATAAAGGTGTATTATTAAAAGGATGGAATTCAATATTTACATGATGAAAAACAAGAAAAGAGGCTGAACATGATTTATGAACGGTAATTTAACAGACAAAAAAAGAACATTGATTTTTATTAATTTAATCATATCGGGAATTGCATCGTCCATACTTTCTACAGCGATGACGACAGCACTTCCTAAAGTGATTTCTTATTTTGGAATTACTACCTCAAGCGGGCAGTGGATGACAAGCGGGTATTCTCTTGCTATGGGAATCGTTATGCCATTGACTGCTTTTCTGATTACTAAATTTCCCACAAAAAAATTATACATATCGGGAATCGTCATATTTTTAGCAGGACTTTTGTTAAGCATTTTTGCCAGGAATTTCGGAATTATGATGGTGGGAAGAATTTTACAGGCAGGTGGTAACGGCATCCTTGTTTCCGCAGCACAGGTAACGATATTGACCATATATCCGGTTGAGAAAAAAGGAACCATGATGGGAACTTATGGACTTGCCACTACGGCTGCCCCGGTTATTGCTCCGACGGTTGCCGGGTTAATGATTGACGCATTTGGCTGGAAATCCATTTTTTATGTGGTGCTGGCAGTTATGTTGATATCCTTTGTTATGGCATGTTTGGTATTTGAGGATGTTTTGGAACTTCAAGACAAAAAATTTGATGTTTTGTCTTTTGTGGAAAGTATATTTGCTTTTGGCGGAATTACACTGGGAATCGGAAACATTACCAGTTATGGACTTGTCAGTGTGCAGGCGGGTGTACCGCTTGTAATCGGTATCGCAGGCTGCCTGTTCTTTGTGTGGCGGCAGCTTAAACTGGAATCACCATTCCTTGACGTTAAAATTCTAAATAACAGACAGTATGCACTTAGCGTAATCGCCAGTATGGTGCTTTATTTCACCATGATGGGTTCTTCGGTATTAATGCCGTTGTATGTACAGTCGGTCATGGGATATTCGGCGGTGGTTTCCGGTCTTGTAACACTGCCGGGTTCACTGGCAACTGCACTGATAAGTCCATTTGCAGGAAGAATGTATGACCGAATCGGAATTCGGAAAATATTTATTTTTGGCAGCAGTTGTCTTCTTTTGAGTAATATTGGCATGGTTTTCATTTCTATGGATACCTCTTTGGCGATAGCAGCAATGTGGAATATTCTTCGAAATATTTCCATAGGTGCTTTGATGATGCCTTTGCTGACATGGGGGACAAGCACTGTAGAATTGAAAAAAGTGGCAGACGCTTCCTCTTTGTTAAGTTCCTTTCGAACCATTTCCGGTTCCATTGGATCCGCTGTCTTTGTGGGAATCATGATGATGGTAAGCAGTTCGTCAGTAGATAAATATGGAGATAGTGCTTTTATGCATGGATTGAATATGTCTTTTGCGGCTATGTCAGTTTCTGCACTTCTTCTTGTTGTGCTGGCTGTGGTTGGTACAGGGAAAAATCGGTAAAGAAAGGTTGGCGGAATATATCTTTTCCCTCACCGCCAACTGGCAGGAAACAGATACTCCTCCCGGTTTTCCAGTGTATCAAAAGAATATCCCTGCTCACGAATATAATCAATAATCTGCGGCAGCACCGCCGCTGTGTTGTCCATTGCTGCGGAATCGTGCAATAAAATAATCGGATTCTGATATTTGGTCAGGTCTTTTTTTACATTCGCAAAGATAACCGATTCGGACACATTTCTTCCTACCGAGTCTTCCCCGGAAACATTCCAGTCAAAACTTTTGACGCCCTGACTGTTTAACTGCTCACGAAGGCTGTCTACATAATAGCTGACGTAACTGTTATTACTCCCCCATGGAAAACGATGTAACTTAGGCGTAACTCCGGTAACTTTTTCTATCGATGCAGACGCTTTTTGGAAATCATCGAAAAAAGCAGTGGAATTGCTGTATATCACGTTTTGTTCATGGCAGTATGTGTGGACCCCCACCGCATTTCCCTGCTGTAATTCCTGCTTTACTATCTCCTCTCGCTCCGGTGTGATTTCCTGTCCAATCAGGAAAAAGGTTGCCACAGCATCTTTTTCTTTCAGTGTTTTAAGAATTTTTTCTGAATTCTCACTTGGTCCGTCGTCAAACGTCAGATAAGCTGCTTTCTCCTTCGTCTTCTCATTTTCCTGCTCGATTTCGGATTCAAAAAGAGCAGTGGTCACATATCGACCACTGCTCGTCTGATTTATGGATTGCTCTGGTACAGAAATTATTTCATGAACAACAAGCACCACAAGGGCACATACACACAAACAATAAATTATCTTCTTCATGGCAGCCACCTGTGAAGAGAACTTATTTTATTGTATGATGAAAATAATTAAATGATACCAGTTCGACATCATAGTTAATCCATGATGTCAACGTCTTCGCCGCGAAGTATTTTGTTTATATTGCGGACGGCACACATTTTGCCGCACATGGTACAAGTGTCTTCTTTTTCCGGTTTGCTCTCTGCACGATAGCGTCTCGCCTTCTCCGGGTCGATGGCAAGCTCGAACTGTTTCTCCCAATCAAGGTTTCGACGTGCCTCGCTCATCTGGAAATCCCAGTCTTTTGCCCCCGGAACGCCTTTTGCTACGTCGGCAGCATGGGCAGCAATCTTAGACGCAATAATACCCTCTTTTACATCTTCTACCGTTGGGAGACGAAGATGCTCTGCAGGTGTTACATAGCACAGGAAAGAAGCACCGTAGGTCGCTGCGATAGCCCCTCCGATAGCACTTGTAATATGGTCATACCCCGGAGCAATATCAGTAACCAGCGGTCCTAACACATAGAACGGCGCACCTTTACATACTGTCTGCTCAATCTCCATATTAGCACGAATCTGATTTAACGGCATATGCCCCGGTCCTTCAATCATTACCTGAACATTATGTCTCCATGCACGCTGCGTCAACTCACCGAGTGCTACCAGCTCTGAAATTTGGGAAATATCGCCGGCATCTTCAATACTTCCCGGACGGCAGGCGTCCCCAAGACTGATAGTGACGTCATATTCTTCACAAATATCCAAAAGCTCATCAAATCTCTCATAAAATGGATTTTCATTCCCGGTCAGCTCCATCCAAGCAAAAATGATAGAACCACCTCTTGATACAATATTGGTGTGACGAAGGTTCTCTTTAAAACGGTCCGCTGTCGCACGATTGATACCACAGTGAATTGTCATAAAGTCCACACCGTCTTTGGCATGCATTTTTACAATCTCCATCCACTCATCTGAAGTGATGTCTTTCAGTGCTTTGTTATAATACACGACAGCATCATAAATCGGAACCGTTCCCAAAATCGCACTGCACTCGCTGGTGAGCTTGCAGCGGAACTTTCTCGTATCACCGAAAGAACTGAGGTCCATAATCGCCTCTGCCCCCATATCAATGGCAGCCTGAACCTTCTGCATCTCCACATCCATATCCAGACAATCTTTACTTGTCCCAAGATTTACATTAATTTTCGTCTTTAACTTACTTCCGATACCATAAGGCTTTAAGCATTTATGGTTTTTGTTTGCCGGAATTGCCACCTGACCTTTTGCCACCAGTTCACGCAGTGTTTCCACATCCATATTTTCATATTCACTAACTGCCTTCATCTCCGGTGTCACAATGCCCTTTCTTGCGGCATCCATTTGCGTTGTATAATTACTCATATTTTCCTCCATAAAAAACCACTGATTCCGATTATACCTCATTGCCCCTATTTTGTAAACAGCTTTCTTCCAAAAGATGAAACAAGGCAATCTTATAAATCAGTACAATCCGCACATCCCGGTCACAGTATCGGTTTCGGATAAATTCCAACAATTTATACACGTAGCCAAGCGTCACAATCCCCGCTGACACGCACAGTATCGCCCATGTGAGATGAAGTCCCACAAGCATAACCATTGCCACCACATAACCTAGGGATATATAGAAAAAATTTCTGCTGATACGAATGGAGACCTGCACCGTATCCAGCAGTTCTTTTAATGCCTCATTCAAATCCTCCGGTGTTTTGTTTTGTAAATTTATATATATATCGCAAAAAATATCCATACTCTCTTTTTTATTTAGTTTCTTCGTATATAGGGTATATCTGTCCCGGCCAAACTTCTGCTGAATTAATTTTCCCAACACACTTTTCACCGTTGTTCTCCTTATCTGTATCTTAAACATTCTTTACTCTATAGTATTCAACAACATCTTGTTTCGTTATACATAAAAAACAAAGTTACTGCTCGGAGGGTTACAACTGTAACTCCTCGAACAGTAACATGTAAAGAGAAAATTATACAAATTTATAAATGGTTGTCGAGGCAAAATCCTCTCCCGCTTTCAACACGCAGGATGGAAACTGAGGAATATTGATGGAATTCGGGAAATACTGTGTCTCAAAGCATACTCCGGTACGTTTTGTGTAAACACTTCCCCCTTTGCCTTCTTCTTTTACAATAAAGTTACCGGAATACAACTGCATACCCGGAAGATCGGTGTAAATCTCCATCGTGCGTCCTGTCGTCTCCTCGGACACCTCTGCTGCCTTCTCAAGTTTTCCTTCTGCCTTATCCAGCACAAAGTTATGGTCGTAACCACCTGCCACTTTTAACGGCTCATAGTCCTCCTCAATATCCCGGCTGATGGCTTTCTTTGTACGGAAATCCATCGGCGTACCGGTAACATCAACGATAGTTCCGTTTGGAATCAAATCATCACTCGTCTCAGTAAAGCCGTTTGCTTTGATGTACAACTGGTGGTCTGTAATAGTGCCGCCATTATGTCCTTTCAGGTTGAAGTAGCTGTGGTTTGTCGGATTGCACAGTGTATCTTTGTCAGATTTCATTTTGTAATCAATTTTTAACTCGTTCTCGTCGGTCAGCGTGTAAGTAACGCTAATATCAAGATTTCCCGGATAACCCTGCTCCATGTCCGGACTGATTCGGGTAAAGGTAACACTGTTTTCTGTTGTGGACGCCTGATACATCACCTTATGGTATCCCGGTGTGCCGCCATGAAGATTGTTTTTGCCGTCATTTTTTTCCAGTTCATAGGTTTGACCATTCAATTCGAATTTAGCGTCTCCGATACGGTTGCCATGACGTCCGATAAACGAACCGAAAAAGCAGCCGTTTACCTCGTACCCTGCCACATCATCAAAACCGAGTACAATGTCGTCCATCCTGCCATTTTTGTCCGGTACTACAAGGTTCGAAATGATAGCACCGTAATCCAGTGCAGACACGGTAAGTCCGTTTTTGTTTGTAATCGTATACTTTGTTACTTTTTCCCCATCTTTTGTCGTTCCAAAAGTTTCTGTTGTCATACTCATCCTTTAACTCTCCTTTTTATTTTTCTTGTTATCTTGTTTTATTGTTCCAACTTATCTTGTTTTATTGTTCCTCTTGCTTTACCACAGCAATCCCCAACTCCTCCAACTGAGCAGCGTCCACCTGATTCGGTGCATCAGTCATAAGACAAGACGCATCCTTTACCTTCGGGAATGCGATAACTTCTCTTATGCTGTCTTCTTTTGCCATCAGCATAATCAGACGGTCCAGTCCGTAAGCAAGTCCTGCGTGAGGCGGTACGCCATACTTAAACGCATTCAGCAGGAAACCAAACTGATTGTAAGCGTCCTCTTTGGAAAATCCGAGTGCCGCAAACATTCTCTCCTGAATGTCATTGCGGTGAATACGAATCGAACCGCCTCCCAGTTCAGTACCATTCAGCACGATGTCATATGCCTCAGCCCGGACACGCCCCGGCTCACTTTCCAGATATGGCAAATCCTCCTCCATCGGCATGGTAAACGGATGGTGCATTGCCTGATAGCGTCCTAAATCCTCGTTGTACTCAAGAAGCGGGAACTCGGTCACCCAAAGGAAGTGATATACATTTTTGTCTAAAAGTTCTAACTGTCTTGCCAGTTCAAGACGAAGATTTCCAAGGACATCCCACACTACCTTATTTTTATCTGCGGCAAAGAGCAGTAAATCTCCCGGTTTGCCATTCATGGCTTTCACCAGATTTTCCAACTCCTCCTCCGTCATAAATTTGGCAAAAGACGATTTGTAAGTGCCATCCTCATTAATACAGAGATAGGCAAGGCCCTTCGCACCAAAATCTTTTGCGAAATCTACCAGCTTGTCAATCTTTTTCCGAGGCATTGCTCCCTGCCCCTCCGCATTGATACCACGTACAGAGCCTCCGGTTTCGATTGCCCCGGTGAACACACCGAAACCACAGTTTCTTACTACATCTGTAACATCCTGTAATTCCATGCCAAAACGAGTATCCGGTTTATCTGAGCCAAAGCGGTCCATCGCCTCCTGCCACGTCATGCGTGGAATCGGTAACTGTACATCCACATCAACCAGCTTGAAAATTTTCTGGAGCAGTCTCTCATTGACATCAATCACATCGTCCATATCGACAAAGGAAAGCTCCATGTCAATCTGGGTAAACTCCGGCTGGCGGTCAGCCCGCAAATCCTCATCACGAAAACACTTGGCTATCTGGAAATAGCGGTCATAACCG
>CAZFHT010000042.1:0-14944 GCA_964518785.1 uncultured Eubacterium sp. | reverse complement strand
TCTGCGGTTTCTCCTGAACTTTTAGAGATGATAAATGTAAAGGGAATGTCGGTAAAGAAGGCAAAAAAACAACTGGCAAAACTGGATAATTCGATAAAAGTTTATACGAAAACGGCTTATGACAAGAAAAAGACCTCCGGCAAAATCATTTCACAAAGCGTTGCAAGTAAAACGGTTTTCACCAAAGGTCAGATAAAAAGCATTACCCTCACCGTCAGTAAAGGGGCTCGCCCGGACAGTAAGGATACCGCAGAAAAGACATCCAAACCGACCTCCTCACCAGAGCCGACTTTCGAAGTTTTGCCGGACGAGGAGGAAGACTATGCTACAGTTCCTCTCAACTAAGGGGAGAAGGAAACAGCATCTCAACTGGATTGATTAATCATTTTGGCGTATTTTTTCTGCCTACTTTTTGGAACAAGGATTTTCACTTTGCGGGAGACACCGTAGAAAGTCTTTGTTCCGATTTTCTTTATCTTTTTACTTTTTATTTTTATCGTCCGAATTTTTTCGTCACGATAAAACACTTTTTCCTCAATAACCTTTATTTCACTGCCCAGAATAACTTCCTTGAGCTTTCTGCAATTGGCAAAGGCTTTTTCTCCGATTCGGGTAACACGATACGTTTTTCCATTCCATTTTACAGTTTTCGGAATCTTGACCTTTTTTACCGTCTTTGTCGTCGTGCCAATGCAGGACACCGTAGACTTGCCCGTTATCCTGTACTTCAACTGCTTGATAGTAAATTCAGTGCCTTTCTCCACGCTGTTTTTCTCTGCGCTGTCTTTCTCGGTGTCACTTGCTGCTGGTGTTGGTGACGGTGAAACTTTTGCCGACGCTGTAAGCGTTGGCTCTGTCGACGGAGTTACGGTTGGTGCTATCGACGGTGAAACCGTTGGAGTTGCTGTTGAGGTTGCTGTCGCCGACTCTGTTGTCGTTGGTTCTTCCGTTAGGGCAACTGTTTGCGTCGGTTCTGTCATCGTCGGGTCTTCCGACGGAGTTGCTGTCGCCGTCAATTCTGTCGTCGGTGCAACCGTTGGGGTTGCCGTCGGGGTAACTGTCGGCGTTGCTGTTGGGGCTACCGTCGGAGCAACTGTCGGCGTTGCTGTCGGTTCTACTGTTGGGGCTACCGTCGGAGCAACTGTCGGTGTTGCCGTTGGAGCAACTGTCGGTTCTACTGTTGGTTCTTCCGTTGGCGTTACTGTCGTCGTCGATTCTGTCGATGGTGCTACCGTTGATGTAGATATTGCTGTTGCCGTTGCCGTCGGTTCTGTCGTCGGTACAACCGTCGGGGTTGTCGCCGGCGTTGCCGTTGGTTCTTCCGTCGGCGAAACCGTTGGTGTCCCTTCAATCCATTCACCGGACACTCCAAGGCGGAACGTCATTTCATTATTCATCAAATACTGGTACACCGGACTTTCAGACGTGCAATCTTCGCTCAACTGGTATCGAAGATTTGTGTAATTTTCAAAATGATACATGGAAATATCCGTAACGCTTGCCGGAATCCTGATAATCAACTGCTCCAGCTCCGTAGCAAACGCATCCTCCGCCACCGTAGGAGCATCTCCGCCACCCTCTGGCAGTACAACGTATTTTATGTATTCACAATTTTCAAAAAGTTTCGAGCCAATCTTTTTTACCGAAGCCGGAAACCAAAAACCAGTCAGCTTTGAATTGCGAAACGCACCGTCACCAATATTGTCAATTATCCCTAAAGAGCTAAATGAAGAAGTCCAAAAACCGTCCAGTGCGTAATTTCCCAATGAAACAATAGCCGCACTTATTGTCAGCGTTCCCTTCACTTGAATATTTTTAAAGGCGGACTCACCTACGCTGCCCACCTCTCCTTTCAATACAAAGTCACCTACACATTTCAGTCCCTCGAAAGCGGACGCTTCAATCGACACGTCCGTTCCTGCTCCCTCCATCAAAAAGCTGCTGACTGTTTTGTCTTGAAAAACACCCGAACGAATGCCGCCAACCTTATACGTATAGTCACCGATTGTATAAGATTTCAGAATCTGCACAGTGCAGTCGCTAGCTTGTGTAGGCGAATATTTCGTTACATAGTAAAGACCGTCCGTACCCGCCGTAAATGTCATACCACAATATGTAAAAGATGTTTTCTTTCCTGCCGCCTCAAGAGACACGTTCTCCGGCACAATGGCTGTTGTGCAGACAAGTATTACCAGCCAAATCGCAATTTTCTTTTTTCTACTTTTTTTCATCATACATCCCTCTTAATCTCTTATCTCATATCGTTCCATGCTCCAGTGAAATAATCCAGACAGAGTTATATCTGTTTTTTATGCTATTTCACTTATATTATACACGTTTTCTATAACTATCGCAACGTGAATTTCATTACCCTATCTGCACATTTTGTCCCTCAAAGACAAATCCGTACTTGCGGATACGCTCTTTCTTGATTCCTTTATCCACGAGTATCTGCTCATAATTTTTCTCCTCAATTTGAGCAAGGGCAGACGCTACCGTATCCTCCAGCGTCTTCTCTTTTCTCCGGTTGAATACCTTAAATTCCAATATTATCGCATCCTCCTCTCCACGAGGCTCCAGCATAACATCATACCGTCCAAAGCCGCTTTCCCGGTTAGAGGTGACAATATAGCGTTCCCGCAAATCCACAATCAATCCGAGAACAAAACCATGGTAAAAACGTTCCGGCTCTTTCACTGATGGGCGAGTTCCCGTATCAAAGCTGCTGAACAGAGACTCCGATACCCGGTTCATGTATTCGTTCATGGCGTCCAAATCACCGAGAAGGAGTGCTTTGACGAAGTCGTTATAGTTCGCACCATCTTTTTTGAACCATCCTTTAATCATGTTTTTGAACATGATTCTCACTTCCAAATTCGTCAGCATAAGTTCGTATATCTCCGTTACCCCTTCATCAATTTCTTTGCGGCGGTCTACCTTTATTACTTTTAAATAGCCGCTGGCAAGCAGAAGGCTCCAGATGGCATCTTCATTATCGTCCAACTGGTTATATACAATCTGCTCATCAATTTCGCTTTTTATCGTCCCGCACTGTATCAGTGTTTCAAATTTTTTCTTAATGCTCGGGGTTCCCTGCCGAATCATTTTCCCGACAAGACTGTTCGAACTGGTATTTGCCCAGTAGGTGCTGAGCTTTTTTTTGTCAAGGTAATTCAATATCGACCATGGGTTGTAAATGTCTGACACATTACCAAAAACGAAACCATCATACCACTTCTTCACCTCATCTTTTTCCGTCAACCCCATTTCGTCCATCGAGTTGAATACTTCATCCTCTGTAAAACCAAATGCTGTTTCATATTCTTCTGACGTGGTGGTTACTACCTCGAGATTGTTCAAATCGGAGAAAATTGACTCTTTGCTGACCCGAGTAATTCCTGTCATGATGGCACGTTCCAGATATGGATTTGTCTTAAAGGTGGCGTTGAACAAATTGCGGATAACCCCAGTGAACTCGTCCCAAAAACCGCCCACATATGCCTCCTGCATTGGCGTGTCGTACTCGTCAAGGAGAATAATAACCTTTTTCCCATAATAACGGCTCAAAAAATCTGACATTTGGCGAATTGCTGCCACTGCCACAGTTTCATCCATGGCACTGTTCACACTTTTATAAAATATCTCCTCCTCGTCCGTAAGAATACCGCTTTTCAAAATAAAGATATTATGATTGTATAACTCCGTTATAATCTGACATATCCTTGTATACGCTTTTTTGTACGTATTCTCTTTCACATTGGCAAAGGACAGATTTATCACCGGATACGTCCCCTGCAACTCTCGGTATTTTTTGTCTTCCCAGATGGACAACCCCTCGAACAAATCACCCCGGTTTTCGTAGCGGTTTGAGAAAAAGCAATCCAGCATACTCATGTTCAATGTTTTTCCAAAGCGGCGAGGACGAGCAATGAGCGTAACCTCATCATTACTCTCCCACCATTCCTTGATAAAATCTGTCTTATCTACATAAAAGCACCCGCTTTTTATTAACTTTTCAAAATCCTGTATTCCAATCGCTACTGTTCTTCCCATACTCAATACCTTCCTTCCCCAAAATCACTCTCGTTACATAGATATTTTTATCAACTTTTCAAAACACCCGTCACTGCCGATTCTTCTCTACAGTATATAGTATATCACAGAAAAAAGCAAATTAAAACTTTTTACCGGATGGTCTCCCCGAAACACAAGAAGAAAACAATCATAAAATCGAATACTTCCCCACCATGGTGCATACAATCCAATAAGACGATACAAGAACGGAGATACGGACATGAACCTTGTAAATGAACTGCTTGCAGAATATGGTCTGCCTGCCATGTTTCTCCTCATTTTTTTGGAATATGCCTGCTTTCCCGTCTCCAGTGAGATTATCCTCCCTCTGACCGGACTTGTAGGTGCCTGTTACGGTTTGTCCTTCCCCGTTCTTGTGCTGATTAGCAGCGGCTGTGGTCTGTCCGGCACCACGCTGACTTATCTGGCTGGCAGACTGGGCGGTTCTCCTCTGTTGGAAAAAGTCATGAAACGTTTCCCTTCACTGAGAAAACCCATCCTTGCCTCCTACCGGACTTTCGGGAACCATGGTAACGGGGCGGTGCTGTTCAGCCGGATTCTCCCTTTATGCCGCACCTACATCGGCTTTGTGGCAGGAGCTATGAAACAGCCCCTGCCCGCCTACCTGATTTTTTCATCTATTGGTATCACCATCTGGAACACCCTGCTCACCGGTCTGGGCTATTACTTTTACCCATACCGCCTGATTTTTTTTAATTATTTTCGTCTGTATAAAAAGTGGATTTTGATTTTTGGAATTGTGCTGCTGATTATTTTCCTTTTTACTAGCCTCTCCACTAGCCGGAGACAAAACGGAAAATCCCAAGAATAATGAGAACACATCCGGCAAGTCCGTTGAACTGCCGAAGATTGCCGCAAATGCGGGTACCTATGGACAGAAAAAGAAGGCTGGCAGCGCCGGTAAGAATCGGGAACAGGTACGCAGTTCCTCCGCAGTTTCCGATTCCCAAACCGGCACACATAGAATCCAGTGCAAGTGTCAGCGCCAGCATAATGGATTCTGCCGGCTCCAGTGAGTGTGATGCATTTTTATCGTAATCCTTTGTTCGATTTTCGCCCAGTGCGTTCCAAAGTGTCTTCAATCCGATACGGACAAGGATAGAACCTCCGGCAAAGCAAAACCATCTGGTGGGAATCCATTGTCCCAGACGCATCCCGATATGGACGGCAACACCGGTACAAAAAATATTTCCTGCCGTAATGAGCAGTCGGGTGTTCCATGGTATTTTGACCTTTTTCATGGCATACGCCATCCCCACACCAAGCGTATCCAGACTGACAGAAAGTGCCAATAAGAGAATCATTCCCATGATAATCTCCATTTCGGAGCGTTAGCCATACTAATGCCCTGTTGTTTCTTACTATACTCTATGCAGAAAAAAAATTTAAGCGACATTTATTGACATTTTATGAATGTAATATTGGAGGTAATTATGGAGTGGTATTCTCTCAGTACGGAGCAACTGATACGCCAGACAAACTGTGTACCCAATCAGGGGCTCAGCAAAAAAGAAGCAGAGCGTCAGCGGGCAAAGTCCGGCTACAATGAATTAAAACAGGAGAAATCCCCCGGCATTGTGTCACGTTTCTTTGCCCAATTCAAGGATTTTATGATTCTCACCCTGCTGGCAGCGGCGTGTATCTCTTTCCTTGCCTCCTATTTACAGGGAACTGCGGATTTCACGGACCCGCTGATTATTTTGGCAATCGTCATTGTCAACGCTGTCATCGGCGTCTGGCAGGAGCGAAAAGCAGAACACTCTCTTGCTGTCCTTCGTTCCCTGCAAACCCCGGAGACAATGGTATTCCGGGATGGAAAAAAGCAGGTAATTCCTTCTCGTGAGCTTGTGCCGGGAGACATTGTCTGTCTGGAACAGGGCTGCCAGATTCCCGCCGACGGCAGAATTTTAGATTGTCACAATCTCCAGACAGAGGAATCTGCCCTGACAGGAGAAACCGGAGGCGTTTATAAAAACAGTGCTGCCATCCACGCCGCCCATGTACCTCTCGGAGACCGACACAACTGTGTATTTTCCGGAACGGTAGTCATCGCCGGGCGGGGGACTTTTTACGTTACTGCCACCGGCATGGACACCGAGATTGGCAAAATTGCCGGAATGTTGACACAGGAAGAGGCACCGGATACACCGCTGGCAAAAAAACTGAATAAAACCGGGAAAATGCTTGGTCTCCTCGCCCTCGCCATCTGTGTGGCAGTCTTTTTCCTCGGTATCCGCAGCAGCCAGCCCGTCTTTACCATGTTTATGACCTCCGTAAGTCTGGGTGTGGCAGCAATCCCGGAAAGCCTGCCTGCCCTCGTCACCATCATGCTTTCTCTCGGTGTAGAACGAATGGCAAAGCAAAATGCCATCATCCGCCACCTTCCCGCTGTAGAAACTCTTGGCAGTGCAACGGTTATCTGCTCCGACAAGACGGGGACTTTGACGGAAAACCGCATGACGGTACGAAAATATTGGTGTCAATGCGACGTTTCTTATCTGGCGAAACTTTTTGTTCTCTGTAACAATGAAACCGGGCCGATGGAAAAAGCACTGGTCAATTTTGCAGCCGACAAAAGTGTTACACTCTCCGCAGAGCAGACAATCTGTCCCCGTCTGTTTGAACTTCCCTTTGACTCCTCACGAAAAAAAATGACCACCCTTCACAACACAAAGGATGGTTTTCTCTCCGTCACAAAAGGCGCACCGGAAATTCTTCTGAACGATTCAACCATGTACTGCGAACAAGGCAAAACCTATCCTATGACAGAGAAAAAACGTCAGGAATTTCTCGAAAAAGCAAAAGATTTCGCCAGTGACGCCCTTCGGGTTCTCGCTGTTGCCTATCGTCGTCTGCCGGACGCAGTAAAGGATTCCTCGCTGGAAAAAGACCTTGTCTTTGCGGGATTTGCCGGATTCATGGACCCGCCCAGAAAAGAGGTCTTCGCCGCTGTGCAAAGCTGCAAAAAAGCCGGAATCCTCCCTATTATGATTACCGGAGACCATCAGGTCACCGCTGCCGCCATCGGAAAAGAGCTCGGCATCTGCGAGGATGACTCCCAAGTGCTGACCGGACAGGAGTTAGACCATGTATCCGATGAGCTGCTGGCGAAAAAGCTGCACAAATACCGCATATTTGCCCGCGTCACTCCCTCTCACAAGGTGCGGCTGGTAAAACAGTATCAACGTCAGGGAAATGTAGTTGCCATGACCGGGGACGGAGTAAACGATGCACCGGCACTGAAAGCCGCCGACATCGGCTGTGCCATGGGACAGACCGGAACTGACGTTGCAAAAAACGCCGCTGATATGATTCTCATGGACGACAATTTTTCCACCATTGTTGCGGCAGTAAGGGAAGGCCGCGGCATATTTGACAACATAAAAAAAGCCATTCATTTCCTCTTGTCCTGTAACATCGGGGAAATCATGACGATATTTGTCGCAATTCTTTTGGGGATGGAGGTTCCTCTCCTTCCTGTGCAGCTTTTGTTCATCAATCTGGTCACAGACTCCTTTCCGGCACTGTGCCTTGGAGTTGAACCGCCGGACTCCGACATTATGAACCGCCGTCCGGTTCCTGCCGGCAAAGGAATGTTTTCCTTGGACACCGTATTCCGAATGGTCGTAGAGGGAATGTTTATCGGCTCGCTGGCACTGGTCGCATATACGGCGGGAAATTCCACCATGTGTTTTGCCGTACTGTCGCTGGCACAACTGGTTCACACCTTCAATATGCGCAGCAATCGGTCTCTCACCGAGCTGTCTCTGTGGGAAAATAAAAAACTGCTGTTCAGTGTGGCATTTTGTATTCTGCTGCAATGCAGTGTCATTATCGTACCCGCTTTGCAGCCTGTTTTCCACACAGCCTCGCTGTCTTCCATTCAGTGGGGAATGGTTATCACCCTCTCCCTGCTGCCGATACCTCTTGTGGAGCTGGAAAAACATTTAAGTTCCTCTAAATAGTTCCGCAGCTCCGGTGGTACTGGCGAATTCTGTGACACAGCGTTTTTTCAAAGTTCTCTCCGGAATACTGCTGCTCGAACAATTTCTTTAAGATGAAACCGCCTGCTTTGTTCACATGACCACCGCCGGAGCCAAGTCCTTCACTGATGTACCTTGCCACCTCTCCGGCTCGTGCCTCATTGAGATTACTTCTCACAGAGAATTTGTAGCCAATAGACATTTCACTATAGACAATCGAGAGATTAATGGTGTCTGCCTGTATCATCAAATCATTAATCACTCCCAACAGGTTCGGGTCGCAAGGTCTTGTTTTCACGACGGCAAAAGAATAATCTCCGTCATAGTGATAGGCAGACAATGCCTCCCCGGCGATTTGCAATTCATGACGGGACAAATTCGAATTTACAATCCGGTCCATAATCACCCGGTCAATTTTCAAATAATCTCTCAAGGCGCGGTCCGGCTGTAAATAAATCTCCGATAACTGCCCCGTATCGCTGTACAACCCATAATACAGTGCCGTAGCAAGTTTAACACTCCTATTTACATCATAGCCCTGTTCTTTCAAAAGCTCCCACACAACCGTACAGCAGCTTCCATAATTTTTCCGTATCTCACACCATTCGTCCGCAGCTACACAGCAGGGATGATGGTCTACCATAGCCACCCTTTCTGCCTTCATGCCGGTAATATTTCCACCCTCATACTGGCAGTCCACCGTCACCAGAACCGGACACTCCACAGGCGTTTCCACATATTCGATCGGGATATCTAAAAGCTGAATCATCAGAAGGAGGCTTGGTTTTGTAATCCGGTTGCTGCCACTGTAGACCAGACGTACCTCTTTCCCCCTGTCACAAAAGTAAGAATATAAAGCAAACCCGGATGCCATCGCATCTGCGTCCGGATTGTCATGACACTGTATATAAATCTCATCAAAACGATTAAACTTGTCTAAAAACATATATGCCTTCTCCCTATTCTCGTTTTCTTACCTACCAGTTTGTTACTGTTCAGAGACCATAACACCATTTTACCAAAGGATTACAAAATCCACAAGTACCCCTTTCCTTTTTTTGCCACATTTGATATAATGTTACTGTTCGTGGCGAGTTCCCCGAACAGTAACAATCCTATACCATTGTTGGAAAAAGAAAGGAGTCTTCACTATGGCATGGTATGACGAAGCAGTTTTTTATCACATATACCCACTGGGGCTTTCCGGTGCCCCGGCAGAAAATGACGGCGGCGAGGTGGTTCACCGTCTGCGTGACATGGAGCCTTGGATTGACCACATCAAAGAAATCGGCTGTAATGCTCTATACATCGGTCCCCTCTTTGAGTCCGTAGGACATGGGTACGAAACAACCGATTACAAAATGCTTGACCGGCGTCTTGGAGATAACGACGATTTAAAACATTTTGTTACCGTCTGTCATGAGAAAAATGTAAAAGTTATTTTTGACGGCGTATTTAATCACACCGGACGTGATTTCTTTGCGTTCAAAGATTTACAGGAGCATCGTGAAAATTCCCGCTACAAAGACTGGTACTGCAACGTAAACTTCGGCGGCAACAACGAATACAACGACGGATTTTCCTATGACAACTGGGGCGGCTACAACCTTCTTGTAAAATTAAACCAGTGGAATCCGGAGGTAAAGGACTTTATCTATGATGTCATCCGCTTTTGGGTTAAAGAATTTGACGTAGATGGAATCCGTCTGGACGCTGCTGACGTATTGGATTTTGATTTCATGAAAGGAATGAGACAGGTTGCCAATGAAGTCAAACCGGACTTCTGGCTTATGGGCGAGGTAATCCATGGTGAATACAACCGCTGGGTAAACCCGGAAACCCTACACGCTGTCACAAACTATCACTTAAATAAAGCACTGTGGTCCGGCTGCAATGACCACAATTTCTTCGAGATTGCCCACACCGTAAAGCGTCTTTACGAAATGGGCGGCTGCCATTATGAGAATCTGAAACTGTACAACTTCGCTGACAATCATGATGTCGAGCGTATTATCAACAAATTGCAGAACAAAGACGAGTTTTCTGTCGTTCATATTCTCATGTATACGTTACCGGGTGTGCCATCCATTTACTATGGCTCTGAATTCGGTATTGAAGGACGAAAAGAAAAAGGCTCCGACGCCTCCCTCCGTCCATGTTTGGATTTAAAAGATTATGCAGACGCAGTAACTACAAATCCTTACACCAGTCTCATTGCAAAGCTGGGAAAAATTCGTCAGGAATCTAAGGTTCTCTCCTACGGCGAATACAAGGAGCTGCTGCTGACAAATCAACAGTACGCCTTTGCCAGAACTTATGAGAATGACGATGTGATTACTGCTGTGAACAATGATGAAAATGAATGCACCATCCGCATCCCTTATTCCGGCAGTAAGAGTGAGTTCGCCGGTGCTCTCAGCGGTAAATCTTACTCTGTGGAAAATGGCCAGATTCCGATTACACTGGATGGGTGCAGCGGAGAAATCCTGCTTTAATTGTTTTTTTTGGCAAACATCAAGTGTACAGCTAATTTGAAAGAGACACACTAGATAATTTTTACAATTTTTAAAAACATTTTAACTTCAAATCTTTTTTTTCATTTGCATATAACTGCCTTATTGAATATAATTAGAGTAGAAAAGAAAGATGATGAAAAAAAGAGGAGGAGAGAGCCATGACACAGCAAGAAATATTTACCCGTTCACTGATGACGTATGACAAAGGCGGCGACACCCATGACGGTTTCTACTATCGGTTGCCATATGTAAAAGATTATGACCTGTGCAACTGGCGCCCCATGAGGATGTTCAGCGGTAATATCATTAAATTCTATCAGTACCGTTTGGACAAGCCTGTCATCCTTTGTACGGATGCAGACAGCTAAAAGGTTCGGCAAAGCATTGTTCGTTCCGCACTGGAAAATTTCTTAAAGTGAATAAAAGAACCGGGATTCGACTTTAGTCTGTTCCGGTTCTTTTCATTTTTATTAAAATCATGTTGTGGTCAAAAGATATTTTGCCCCTATTGAATCGATAATCCCTGACCATATTCCGCAGAACTTCCCAACTGCTCCTCAATTCTCAACAACTGATTGTACTTGGCAACCCGGTCTGTCCGGGAAGGTGCCCCCGTCTTAATCTGTCCCGCATTCAGCCCTACCGCAATGTCTGCGATGGTTGTGTCCTCAGTTTCCCCGGAACGATGGCTGACAATCGCATTCCAGCCATTGTTTTTCGTCATGCGTATCGCCTCTAACGTTTCCGACACCGTACCAATCTGATTTGGTTTAATCAGCACCGCATTGGAGGCGTGGAGATTGATTCCCTTTTGAATCCGCTGAGTATTGGTGACAAAAAGGTCGTCTCCCACCAATTGGACACGTCCGCCAAGCCGATTCGTCAGTTTACGCCAGCCGTCCCAGTCCTCCTCTGCCAGCCCGTCCTCAATCGAAAAGATTGGATAATTATCACACAGCTTTATCCAGTAGTCAATCATTTCATCCGTTGATTTGTATTCTCCTGATTTCCAGAGTAAATACTCACCCGTTCTTCCGTTTTTCACTGCCTCCTCATACATTTCCGTACTGGCACCATCCATGGCTATCATAAAATCCTCACCGGGGCGGTATCCTGCTTTTTCAATGGCGGCCACAATATATTTTAATGCCGCCTCGTCATTCGGTAACTGCGGAGCAAAGCCGCCCTCATCTCCCACTGATGTGGCATAGCCGTCTTTGTGAAGAAGATTTTTCAACGTATGAAACACATTTGTACTCCATTCCAGACAGCTCTGGAAAGATTTTGCCCCGACAGGCATAATCATAAATTCCTGTATCGTAAGACTGCTGTCTGCGTGTTTTCCACCATTGACAATGTTCATCATCGGTACCGGTAAAAGCCTGCCATTTGCACCGCCCAAATACTGATACAGCGGAAGCCCTACCGCTTTTGCCGCCGCCTTTGCCACCGCCATGGAAGTTCCCAGTATCGCATTGGCTCCCAAACGAGCCTTATTTTTCGTGCCGTCTTCGTGAATCATGGCAGAATCAATCTCCACCTGATTCAGTGCATTTTTCCCTTCCAAAAGATATCCCAGCGTCTCATTCACATGCTCCACTGCCTTCTTCACACCGTTCCCCTTGTACCGGGGCAGCTCCGGGTCTCTCAGCTCCACAGCCTCAAAAGCTCCGGTGGACGCTCCGGACGGAACTGCCGCCCTGCCCTTCGCACCACCGCACAGTGCCACCTCAACCTCTACGGTAGGATTTCCTCGTGAATCTAAAATTTCTCTGCCATGAACCGTATTAATTCGATATTTATGCTGCATAAAAAAAGCCTCCTGTTTTTTCTTAGTATGAATCAGAAGGCTTTTCTTTATTCACTTGTATTGTTTTAGAAAATTAATACTCCTCTACAATTGCCAATGTGAGGTTGACGCAGTGCCGAATTGCCTTTGCCTCAAAGGAAGGATAATCTTCGCTGGCGCTGTCGTCCGCTTTGTCAGAAATCGCCCGGATAATCAAAAATGGAATCTGATTCAGATAGGCAGCCTGAGCGATGGCTGCTCCTTCCATTTCCGTACAGTATCCGGCGAATGTCTGAACAAGCCAGTCTTTTTTCTCCTTGTCAGAAATAAACTGGTCGCCGCTGACCACACGCCCCTCATAAACATGGATATCCGGATTCACTCTCTCGCAGGCACTCTTGGCAATTTGGCGAAGTCTCTCGTCTGCCTGAAAAGCCAGCGTGTCCATCCGCGGAATCTGTCCCACCGGATAGCCAAAGGCGATTGCCTCTACATCATGCTGCAAAGCGTCTGTAGACAAAACAATATCTCCAATATCAATTTCTGCTTTCAGCGAACCCGCAATTCCCGTATTCACCACTGCTGATACCCCAAAGCAGTCCACTAAAATCTGTGTACATATTCCGGCATTTACTTTACCGATACCGCAGCAGACAACCACGACATCCTTGCCTGCCAGCGTCCCCTGATAAAATTCCATTGCTGCCTTTTTCAGTACTGTGACCTGCTCCATTTTTTCTTTAATTCTTGCCACTTCCTCCTCCATGGCACCTATGATTCCAAGCATAATCTTCTCCCTTCTCGTTTTCATAAACAAAGTTTTCTTCAAAACTTACTTTTTCTTCTTCTTGTCTTTCTTTTCAAAAGTCGCCTCCAACTGCTCCAGCAGTTTTTTCTGTTCACGACTGACACTGGTAGGGACATCCACAACCAAATCTACATAGTGATTTCCCCGCATCTTTTTATTACGCAGAGATGGGACGCCTTTTCCCCGCAGACGCACTCTCGTTCCTGTCTGCGTTCCCGCCTTTACATTGTATGCTACATCACCGTCTATCGTGTGAATCACGACATCACCGCCGAGAACTGCTCTCGGATAGGAAATTTTCACAGTAGAGTAAATGTCGTAGTCATGACGCTGAAATTCTTCATGCTGCTCTACGTAAACCTCTACAAGCAAATCTCCTCTTGTGCCGCCGTTCTTTCCCGGTTCTCCCTTTCCTCTCAGGCGGACACTCTGTCCATGGTCGATTCCTGCAGGAATTGTAACCTGAAGTTTTTCCTTCTTGCTCGTGTAACCGTTTCCATGGCAGTCCGGACATTTATCTTTAATAATTTTTCCGGTTCCGCTGCACGCCGGACAAACCGTAACATTTTGTACCATGCCAAATAATGACTGCTGGGTGCGGACAACCTGACCACTTCCTCCACACTGACCGCAGGTAATAGGCTGGGTTCCCGGCTTACAGCCATTGCCCCCGCAGGTCTTACACTCCTGCTTGGATGGAATTTCAATTTCTTTTTCCGTCCCAAAGCAAGCCTCTTCAAATGTAATCTTAACCTGAGTGCGGAGATTCGCACCTCTCTGTGGTGCATTCGGATCTGACCGCCGGCTTCTTCCGCCAAAAGCACCACCGAAAATATCACCGAAAATATCACCAAAATTGCCGAAGATATCATCCATGTCCATACCGGAGAAACCGCCCCCTCCGGCACCGCCATCAAAGGCAGCGTGACCAAACTGGTCATACTGACGGCGTTTATCCGGGTCACTTAAAACCGCATAAGCCTCCGACGCCTCTTTAAACTTTGCCTCTGCCTCTTTATCCCCCGGATTGGTGTCCGGATGATATTTCTTGGCAAGGGCACGATATGCCTTTTTTAAAGCAGCGTCATCTGCGTTTTTATCCACGCCCAGCACTTCATAATAATCTCTTTTATCTGCCATAATTTCCTCCTCTGATTCCTACTGCACAAGTTCCAAATGCACAAACAACCCGCGAGACGGGTATCGTCTCGCGGATTTGTTCACTTTCGATGTGGTGTAATTCTTACAGCTCGCGGAAATCTCCGTCCACTACATCATCTCCGCTGTTATCCTGCGTGCCTGCACCGGCTCCGGCTGCTCCACTCATATCCGGTCCTGCACCCTGAGCGCCTGCCGCACCCGCCTGTGCCTGTTCATACACCTTTGCGAATACCTGCTGTGCACTTGTCATCAAAGTTTCTTTTGCTGCCTTCAATTCATCCACATCCGCATCGCTCATATTTTCCGGTGTTGTTCTCTCAAGAATTGCTTTTACTTTATTAATCTCCTGCTGAACCTTTTCTTTTTCAGCAGCGTCAACGCTGTCACCTACATCATTCAGTGCCTTCTCTGTCTGGAATACCATGCTGTCTGCCTCGTTGCGGGCGTCAATGCCTTCCTTCCGTTTCTTATCCTGTGCCTCAAACTCAGCAGCCTCTTTTACTGCCTTTTCAATCTCATCATCGTTCATGTTTGAACCGGCAGTAATCGTAATGTGCTGTTCTTTTCCGGTTCCCAAATCTTTTGCCGATAC
>CAZFHT010000041.1:0-15139 GCA_964518785.1 uncultured Eubacterium sp. | reverse complement strand
ATCCCGGTTCCATTGATGTTGTCACAGTTTTATCTTCTTCTGTAGGCGACGGTGTAACATCAGAGTTTGGCGTATTAGCCGGGTTCGCTGTTTCCGTCGGCTCACTTGTCGGGGAAGTCACCGTCACCGACGGTGTGTTTGTAGCAGACACAACTGACGGCTCACTCGTTGCAATCGGTGTTACCGTCTCTGCCGGCGGCGTTGTCACTTTAATTTCAGAATTATACGGCGTAGCAGTAATATCGGGCGTAGGCTCCGAATTTACCTTTTTCTTTGTTTTTGCCTTAACTGTCACGCTACAGCTATATTTTTTACTTCCTACTTTTGCCTTAATCTTGCATTTTCCTTTTTTCTTTGCTGTCACTTTACCATTTTTCACCGTGGCAATGCTCTTTTTACTGGAAGACCACTTCACTTTTTTTGATGTACCTACCAGCTTAAGTTTTACCGTCTTTCCTTCGGTAAGCGTCACTTTTGTTTTATTCAGTCGAATCTTTTTTGCCGCCTGTATGGAATCTGGTGACAATGTACTGAATAAAAGCGAACCTGCAATTACCACTGCTGCAATTTTTCTTCCCTTCATTTTCTTTTCCTCCTAATCTACATTTTTTTACACTTTTCATCAAAAGGTTAAACAACCCACTGGCAATTTCTCACCAATGGGCTGTTTTTTTCAGTTTTTTATTCCACCAAATCAGACAGATTTTTGCATTTACTAATCGTAATATTCTCGTAAGAATAATGTCCTTCATCAGACGATACAATATAGGTCGTACCCTTTTCCAAATTGTAATCACCACTACTTGTTGTGGTGACCTCAACACCATCTGTTGTATAGAACCTCGCACCAGAACTAATCTCGTAATCTCCATCTTCCTCTGGCGTAAATACACACTTATAAGGATAGGAATATGTATACGTGGTAACATCCGCATCTTCATCTATATCATATTTGGAATCCAACTCAGAAGAAATATCAAATTTCTTGTCAACCTCTACCAATTTTTCCTCTGCATTCTTCAAACCTTCATAAACATATTTATACGTATATGTTTCTTCCTTTCCTGTTTCAACTGTTGTCGTTGCATCAGTCACAGTTACAGCAGCGTTTCCTACTGTCACATATGCTGTCAGCTTACACATATCGTATGTTTCGCTTATGGTTTGTGTATAGCTATAACCAGCGAACCACGCATTGGAAGGAAATGATGGTGTACTTGTATATGTCTTTCCAGATTCATCCGTATAAGAGCTCGTGGTCACCGAATTACTTCCAAACTCATCCGACTCCAGCGTATAAGTACCTGGTTTTAAATATACCCAAGCAGTGTCGTATGAATCAAAATTTTCCCATACTGACAAGGACTCACCCTTCTGAATCGACCAACTCTTATGACCCAGATAAGGATAGCTTTGGTCAGAATATGCTTTAATCGTTACTTTGTACAGTGGCAGAGTAAAGTCAACGTTTGCAGTATCAGCACTGAAAGTCACTTTGTACTGGTTTTGTACAGTATCACTATAATAACTGTCTGTAGACTGGTCATAAGAATAGTCATAATATGCTGTCACATCGTAAGTACCAGCTGCGATACGTGCTTTATACACACCATTTTGCTGGCTCTTTTTAGCTGCCATATAACCATCATAATCATCCTCTTTAACATCGTCAGTTAAGGAATAGGAGTAAGCATATTGTGAGTATCTGCTCGACTTATCCTTGTTTACAAACTCTACGCAATCATAAGGCATGCCATTTCCGTTCGCATCTTTAACCGTACCGGTTACAGTGATTGCCTTTTCTACATGAATCGGCACACTTGCTACAAAACTAATGCTGGAATCTTTCTTATCCGTAGCTCTTACCTTAACGGTGTAATCACCTGCTTTTTTTACATTAGCACGAACGTAAGCACGGCTGCCGTCGTAATCGTACAGTTTTAGTTTTGCATCAATTCCGCCATCATCTTCAATCGTGAAATCATAGCTGCCGCTTCCGCCAACGAACTGGGCATATGTGGACACATTCTCATATGTAGAATTCTCAAGGTTTTCCAATACATAATCAGGCTTTCCTACACCTGTTATGAATGTTTCAGAACCAATGATGAAATAAATGCTCTCCGTGATGGTATTTCCAACTTCATCAATAGCTTTCAGTGTAGCAGTAGTGGCACCTGCCATTGTAGGAGTACCCTTTACACTAAGATATCCATCTTTCTCTTCAGCAATTAATCCCGCCGGAAGGTTTTCGATACTGTAAGATGAGCAATCCTCACTCCATCCCCAGAAACTAAAAGAATCTGTACCGTTCTTGTCTACTGTCCATGAAGAAATTATCTCAGACGGATAAGCAATTACACCTTCTTCGGTATCCGGATTTTCTAATGCCGACGAAGGAGACGTTGCAGACGGCTTTGCTGTCTGGTCCGTTTTCGACGAATTGTCTTCTCCTGTCGATTGTCCCGGTGTCGCTGTAGGTGTGGATTCTGCGGACTTTACTGCCGGCGATACCGTAGGCTCTGTTGATGGCGTTTTTGTTTGCTCAGCTGTTTTTTCTGATGACGTTTCTTTCGTCGATGTTGTATTTTCTGTCGTTTTCTTATCAGTACTTTTGGCTGCTTTTTTTACTATAACTTTACAAGTGAGTTTCTTGCTGCCAACCGTTGCCTGTACTTTTGCAGTTCCCTTTTTCTTGCCGGTGATTGTCACAGATGCAGAAGTTCTTTTCTTTACTGTAATGTACTTTTTTCCAGATAAAATTTTCCACTTTACCTTTTTCTTGGAATTTTTGACTTTTAAGACTTTGGATTTTCCTTTTTCAATTGTCAGTTTTTTGGCACTTAGCGATACACTTTTCTTCGCCTGCACATCTGTCGATGGTGCCATCCCAAATAGTA
The DNA here is from genome assembly GCA_964518785.1 of uncultured Eubacterium sp. Taxonomy (GTDB): domain Bacteria; phylum Bacillota; class Clostridia; order Lachnospirales; family Lachnospiraceae; genus Eubacterium_F. Next base: position 12,239 of record CAZFHT010000041.1, on the reverse strand, counting down.
CTGCGACCAAAAGTGTCGCAACAATCCATTTGTTCCTTTTCATTTTCCTTCCCTTCATTTTCTTTTCCTCCTAGTGATAAATTTTTTCAAATTCCTATTCCCTATTTACAGAAATTTTGGATTCATTCACCATTATACACCATACCCCTGATTTTCGTTTTCCTAATTTTACACTTTCATATTTTTGCCCCCCTTACCATCTTCACAACTGCGGGAAATTTTCACCATCCTGTTTAACTCCATCCCCAGTGCCAGCATACCCCAGAACAGTGGTGCAACCGCAACAGTGGAGTCATTGGCGATTCCCGTCACCATGTAGCCGAAAACGGAAATCATCACCGCAAATCCCATTCTCTCTGTCACGCTGTTCAGTCCGCTGCACCAGTACAATCTCACGCTTTTCACCAAATACCAGAATACCAACAGTAAAAAGGCAATCAATGAAATCAGCCCGGTCTGAACCCAAATCTGAAAATACATATTATGAGGTTTTGTCACCGTAACACCATTATAATTCATATTTGTCTTTCCAACATAATCGTTGTTCGGAAAAACCATCGTAAAAGTATTTGGTCCAGAGCCGAGGAAAATATATTTTTTCAGCAAAGGAATCGTTCTGGACCAGATATAACCTCTCTTGTCACCAAAATGCTGGCAGTCGGCAAAGCCCCAAGCCGGAATCTCCTGTAAATCGTCCAGTTTGCCAAAGGCATTGTACACAAGGAAAATATCATCGACTTTTGCCAGTGTCCATTCCTTATTTATCGTTGGGTTAAAAATTTTCACGCCATCGTAAATGGTATCGTCTCCACTTACCGATATCGTCCTTGGATAAAGACGAATATTATCAAATTTTTCATCGTCAAATGTATAATAATTCATCTCCTCGTCTTTTTTCAGCGTCAGTGCATTGCCCTCTTTATCGGTGACAACAAACGGGTCTGCTGCCTTTCCGGTGACATCCACACAAAAAGTATCTCCTTTTACGGTAGTCACTTCCAGACCGGAATCACCGGACACCATTTTTTGAATCACATGATAATCTTGTGTCGGATGAAACAGTTTGTCCACTCCCGCCTGAATCTCCTCTGGAAAAAGTGCCACGGCAACCGCTAAAAAAACGCCGACTCCCACCGCTGCCATCACGATTTTTTTCATTCCTAACGAGTGGTAAAATACCGGGAAACGATAAATAACAAAAAAGAGAACGCTGACGATAACTCCCACGCACCCGGTCAATGACTGGGAGCCAAGGAGTGTCACCGTCATAAGGCAGGCAGCCACCATGGCAGTCACCGTCCACCCTCTGGGAATTTTCTTCCACTCAATCAGTGCAACTGCGACAAGCACCGGAAGTACCAGTGCTCCATAGGATCCGACATAATTCGGATTGTACAGCGTGGCATATACCCAGCCTACTGAAAAGTTAAACGTGTACTTCATTTTTGTCTCGCTCATAAAATTCATGATAACCTGCCCGGCATCACTGCGAAAAAGGTCCATGCCGATATACTGGAACGTTCCAATCAGTCCCATCACAAAACTGCCCGCAATGACCGCATAAACAAGATAGCGGGCTGCCTTTTTCGAATCCAACACAAGATACGTGTAAATAAACAGCACCCCATAGGCGAGAATGACATTCAGTCCCTCCCACTGCTCGTAACTGCCCTTCCATGCAAAATCTCTATACTCCGAAAATACGGTGGAAAGGGATGCAAAAATCAAATACAGCACAACCCACGCCATCTCCGGCGTAAGAAACTTTTTCCGGTCCGGTCTCCATGAGGGTTTGAGCAGCGAAATTCCAAGACATCCAAGCATTACAAATGCCAGCAGAATCAACGCCTGCCCCTTCCAGTACAAAAAGAGGTCCACTCCGTCAGCGGAGTTAGAAAACCATGAAAATCCGCTTAGTCCAATCGAATATTTCTTTGCCGTTACAATCAGCGGCACAAATGCCATAGCTAACATGATTGGAAACGTTCTTATCACATTCCATTTGTGAGATAACTGCTGTTTCATTTTCTTTTATTCCTCCGTCAACACTTTCTTTTGTACTTATAACGATACCACAAAGGGCTTTTTTTTACCACTTCTATTTTCCCGCCTGCGACATGCCGCCCAACATTCCTCCCAGAACACACAGACACATGGTGGACAAAATACCGGGAAATCCTGTTAAAATCTGTCGGTTTCCTGCCATGGACACAATCCATAGGATAAGGAAATATAAAACACCTGCCGCCAGCCCCCATAAATATCGTTTTGCCTCGTACCCCCGGCTCAGCACCGCACCTCCCACAAAGCAGGAAAGCACATAAATAAATAAAATGCCGCCCCGGACGATTCCCTCCGAAATATCCCACTGGTACATAAGAAAGGATAAAATCAAAAGCATTACCGCCGATAAGAGATAAGCAATTGCCATTGCCTTTACCCAGCTCATTAAAATTCCTTTTTTCATACAAACATCTCCCCATTCAGAAAACATTTTAATATGATATAAAATATGTTGCTTTTCAAATTTTTATAACTGTGCTATGATAAATAAAAATAACTGATAGAATATACAAATAGGAGAGATGAGACGATGGAGTATATTGATTTACATGTTCACTCAAACTGCTCTGACGGCACCTGCACACCTGAGGAGCTGGTTCGCATTGGCAACGAAACAGGACTTGTCGCCATGGCAGTCACTGACCACGATACGGTAGACGGCGTTGAGAGAGCCATCACCGCAGCTAAAGGGACGAATCTCCAGATTATTCCGGGCGTAGAGCTTTCTTGTGAATATCAGATTTCCCCGGAGAAAAAAAAGGAAATTCACATTTTGGGATATCGGCTGAACCACCGCCAGCCTGAACTGGTTGAAACGTTGAGCCATGTGGCAGAGGAACGGGACGAGCGCAACCGTAAAATGTGCGAAAACCTTCACGCCGCCGGCTATCCCATTGACTATGAGTCTCTGATAGAGCGTTTCGGTGACAATGTTCTTACGAGAGCACATTTTGCCCGTTTTCTCATGGAAAAGGGTGCGGTTCCAAGCATTGACGCCGCTTTTAAAAAGGTTCTGGCACAGGACGGTCCCTACTTTGTCATGCGCAAATACCTGACGCCGGAATCCGGCATTGACCTAATAAAAAAAGCAGGGGGCATACCGGTTTTGGCACACCCGATGCTTTATAAACTGTCCGTTACCGAAATCCACGCACTGCTAACGAAATTAAAGAGCTGCGGCCTCAAGGGAATTGAGGCGATTTACTCCAGAAACCGGGGTAATGACGAGGCATTTGTCCGTAAATTAGCAGCGGATTTTGATTTATTTATTACCGGAGGCTCCGATTTCCATGGAACGAACAAGCCGGATATTCAGCTTGGCCGGGGCGAGGGAAATTTATATATTCCGGCTACCCTTCTCGAAAATTTGCAATGAGAGTCTCGGCGGCAGCAGTAATGTCTTTCTGTCCGATAACAGCAGAGATTACTGCTGCACCGTCTACTCCCGTCTGCCGCAGAAGGGAAATATTCTCTTTGTTCACGCCGCCGATGGCAACTACCGGAATGTCTACCTGATTACAAATTTCTTTTAATTCCTCTAATGAAATATGTTTCGTATCTGCCTTTGATGTCGTACCGAAAATATCCCCCACACCGAGATAATCCGCACCGGACTTCATAGCGTGTACGGCACGTTCTACCGTATTGGCTGTTGCCCCCACAATCTTATACGCACCCAGAAGATTTCTTGCGACCTCCACAGGCACATCCGACTGTCCCAAATGAACGCCGTCCGCCCCTACCGCCAGAGCAATATCAATTCGGTCATTGATAATCAGCGGTATCTCATAAGCGTCGGTAATATCTTTTACTCCCTTTGCCAGCTCATAAAACTTACGGGAGGTACAATTTTTTTCCCGAAGCTGCACTACAGTAACGCCGCCCTTGATGGCAAGCTCGACTGACTCCTCAATGGTGTCCACCGTCATAATCTGACGGTCTGTGCATAAATATAACGTATAATCAATCTCAGGTTTCATTTTTCTTTCCTTTCCTTCGCTAAATCCCCTGTCCCATAATTTTCTCCACATCTCTCTCATACTCCGGTTTTTTATCCCGGATTTTCTCAACTTCCTCCATGCACCCCTCAATAATTCCGGTGTTGTAATCCAACTGGTCACGAAGTTTCTGTCGGCGGACATTCAAATCATGACGAACCTCCACCATTTCTTTTGGCTCCACCAGTGCCTTTGCCTGTGAAAACCAGATTTCTTTGTCTTTAACACCAAGCCGCTGTAATTCATGCATTAAAATCTGATTATTCTCATGGAGCTGAATCGTTCCCTGACGCTGTTTCTCCCACTCTCTTTTTGCCTTCATATATTGCCCGAATACAAATTCCAGTTCAGTGGCATTACGTATCTGATATTTATGGTACATATAATCCAGCGTCTTGACGTTATTTACATACTTGATTTTCACCTTATTGGTGAGATAAATCGCCCGGTTGCATTTTTTCTCCGTAATCACCATGTCGATGCGGTTCTTCCTCGCCTCGTTTAAGATAATTGCCGCAATCACAAAGGCAAAAGCTGCCGTAGCGATAAAAGGCACTGTAATGTCCACCTTAAAGCAGAGAACAAGGGCAAGCATCATGGCACCGAACGCCACCAGAATAATCGTCAGCGCCTTCCCAATGCTTTTCAACACTGCCTGCCGCCGGATAATGCTTTTTTTATCTGCCAGCAGTAGATTTTTTTCTCCCCCAAGCTGTCTCAAATCATTTTTTATCTTCATCTGGTAATCTTCATATTCCTGAAGTTTCTTAATGTCCTCACGTACATTAGGCTCAAAATTTTCCATCGCACGTTTCTGGGCGTCCGTTATCTTGTACTGTTGATGTTGCAGCCGTTCCCGTTCCCGGAGAAGTTCTACAATCTGGTGTGCCGCCCCATACAAGCCCTTTTTTTCCTCCACCGGTGCCTGATCGATAAGCTGAATATCCTTCAGATAAGATGTCACTTGTCCATATTCAAATTTAATCTCCCCACATTGACGCTTTGCCTCTTGAATTTCCTCATAGAGACGCTGCAAATAGGACAGTCTGGCGGCGTCATTATGGATATCTACCTTTTCCTTCTCCAGCTTGTCCTGTTCAAGACGCTCCTCCCGGTCATGCAAAGAACTTTCCTGTTCTTCGTTTTCCGGCTGATTCTTTTGTTTTTTTCGAAACCAATGAAATGCCACAGCTTTTCTCCTTCCCTAGCAGGCAAATGCCTCCAGCAATTGTTTTTTGTATCCCTGTATATCATCCGGTCTTTCCTCCGGCACTTTGCAGTTGACCAGTGCCTCTTTATAGGAGGCGTGAACAGAGACAATTTCCTCCTGCGAAAGCCCCAGATTGACAGCCTCCTGCTCAAATTCCTGCTCCTTTTCCTCCATCAGGAGCAGCCACAAATAATGACGCAGGGAACTTTTTTTATTGTTTCTTGAGAATGCCTCTTTAAAATCATTCTCCGCCTCCGCAAAAGAAGAGGTATAAAAATGAGCGATTCCCTGATTGTGCAAAATATCCCCATATTCTTCTGTCGTGAACTCCGAGGCAAAGTCACCATGGAGTAATTTGCGGTATTCAATCAGACTTTTCCCATAACATCCGGCACGTAACAGGTTGTCTGCTTTGATTTTTTTCTTCCGATATACCGGAAGATTTTCAATTCCGTCCATCACCTCTACGAGTTGACGGATTTCCTCTTCCCGGTAATAATCGCAGCCGCATAAAATCGTGACCACAAGGTCTTTCAGCTTACAACCGTTCTCTACCATATCATGAATCTTCTCTGCCAAAACCGGATGAGCCGTTTCTTCTCTGAGCCAGTCAGCTAAAGAAGTCTGAAAAAAGTCCTCACTAATCGTATAAATATTATTGTACAGATAAAAGCATAATTCTTCAAGTGAATATACCTTCTGTCCGGCAGCGGGCATCTCATAAGGCTCGCCTGCCATTTTCCCCTGACACAGAATAAACACGTCTCCTTACCTCCTTCATGCTATGGTCAGCGTTTTCTCCCAAATCCGGTTGGAGGTAGGGAAAATCTCTCCAAAGCCCCGGTCTTTTACTGTAATAATGCAGGTCTCGGAATCACTGAACCGCACCCGTACTGCCAATCGGCACTGTCTCTCTGTCTTTCCCGCCACCGGCTCCAGACTCAGCATAAAATGGCGAGATTCCTTTGTGAAAATATTAGTTACTTTCAGGTCTAATTCATCTTCTCCATCCGGAATAATTTCCAGCATTTCATCAATCTGATACCATGGTGTCCCGGCTTTTACGAGAATGACCTCCTGCTCCTTTGCGTCGCCATAAACTGACACAGACAAATGAGAGGTAACCATATCCTCATCCAGAAGAAAATAATCTCCCAATAATCTGGTCTCGCCAAGCTCTCTCGCACCATAGCAGGCACCGCTGACATACAAATTGCTCCCCTTGAATAGTCTTCTCCCGACACAAAGTTTAGTAAACAGCTCCTCGCACCACTCCTGCTCAAAACCGCTTCCGGTCATGTACAGCGTGGACAAAATCTGCTTGTGAATGGCACCGTATACAACATTTTCAAAAACTACGGCTTTCGTATCCGGCTCCTGCTCTGACACTTCTAATGCATCCGAAAAATCCTTTTCAAGAATCCCCACGGGAATCGGACTTTTTCTTCGGTCCACCTGCATCTGATAGTAACGCAGTCGGTCTTTACCATAGTCAAACATTCCCACATCATTTACCCAGAGTTCCCTTTTCTGAGACAGCACATAGTACAAAAAGCAGTGTTTATGCCCCATAACGGCAGCCCGGTCTTTTCCAATGCCGATTTGCTCCAATGCCTGATATATAATATTCACAAATTCCGGCGACAAATCTTCTGCGGTCACAACCAGTTGTTTAATCGTCTCCGAAGGATATTCTTTCTTCGTCATCGTCAGCGTTTTTCGAAAATAGTACGCCAGCACCTTCACCGGGTTGGAAGTCTTGCCGTCTACCAAAATTTCCTCTCCCCGGCGAATCTTATCCAAAAATCCCGTTATCGGCGGATGTCCCTTCAAAACAATCGCAGTGTCGTACATCGCATCTGGATTTTCCTCTGTCTGTCCAACCAGATCCGGCTCCGAACGTTCCCGGTTAAACACTGCCATCTGGGTTTTCTCATTCCCCAAATCATATCCAAGCAGCAAGGTTCTTTCGCTCATAACCATGATTCTCCTTCTCTTTTTACTCTATCGAAAACAGGCTTGCCGCCGCGCCCCGCATTTTTTCATATCGGCTGCGCAGCTTTTTATATTCTTCGTCCTCGTCCTGCTCCCTCGCCTGAATCATCTGATTTACCATTTGAAAAAAGCCGGGTGAAAGCTCTGCATTTTCAGGACGCTTTAACACCATTTCTTCCGTCTTCATGCCACTTTCCTCTTCCTCGATATAACAGGTCTTTTCTTCATCCCGAAAAAGCAGCATTTCATAGACAAAGATACCATCAAACACTTTTTTCATAGGCACCACCTTCTGCTGTCCGTCCGGTTCGATAATGTGAAGGAACACCGCTTTTACGGTTCCGCTGTTATACTGAATCAGCACTGTATTCTCAATTTCATACGGAACCGTAACCTTGCCGATAAAATCCTTCATAAACGCCAGAATCAAGCCATCTCCGGCGTATTCCTCCAGATTTCTCTCAATAAACTCCATCTGCTTTTTCGCAAAATGATTTCCCCTGCTGTAACGTTTGAGAGTCGCCAGCACCATAATTGGTTCCTTTACATAAAATGCCTCTTTCTCAATTTTCACAAAAATATCTTCCGTCAAATCCTCCAAATGCCCCACTAAATATTCATAAGCATAGTAGGACAAAAAGGCTTTTACAAGCATTCGGTTTGCACCTCGCTCATAGTAATCCAAAAACAGCTTTTCATAGCGGACAGGAGAATTCCCCACAAACAAAACCTGACCTAAGAGACGTTCCTTCGAGCCGTCTGCTATGGACGAAGATTGGAGTTCCTCTTGTTTTTTGTAAATGGCAGTCAGCGATGAAACCGGTCCCATATAATACTGTAAAAGATAATCTAAAATATGATAATCATAACATTTTTCCTGATACAAAACATAGCACCACTTAACAAGCAGCGGCGAAAATTCTCCCTGACTGTCCTGAATCTGTTTCGCTGCCATCATTCCCAGTGCCTTTTTGTCGCAGCCGTCAATACCGTAACGGACTAACATTTTATAGGCTTTCTCATACATGCCATGGTAAATGCAGTCAGTGGCAATTTCGCCAATCCGTTCCCGCTTTATGTAGTCCGGCGATATCCGGTCAAGAACCTCCAGCAGCAGGGTAGTTTCCCGCTTTTCATAATAATAATCATACAGGCGAAGGAATAATTTCCCCATTGTATGTTCACGAAAACATTTCCGTTCCATCACCTGATACAAAATCATCGCCTGCTTTTCGTCCAGACGGGCGGCACTCATTGCCTTTACCGCAAGGTGTGCGAGCAAATGAACATGCTCCGAACCATTTTCCCAACAATGAATGGCATACTGCTCCATTTGCAGCATTTTTTTGAGCGTATAATCCACTGTCCCCGCCAGATAATGTCCCTCTTTATTTACAAAAAATATTTGGTAATTCGGTGTAAAAAGCTGAATTACAGCACGTCCGTTATCCAGCGGATAAACAAGCTCCTCCTTCATTTCTCCATGAAGAACGACAACTGACTCAATCCGTTCATCATCACACAGCAGAAGGTGATTAAACATAACATAAGGTAAATCCCTCGCCACTTGTCCTCTTATCATTTCCGGCTCCAGCAGTCCATGATAAATCGTGCAAATGTCCTCACTCACCCGGTGGTGTGCCATCTGACGCAAAGCAAATTCATAAATGCTGTCATAGTACAAACGGTAATTCTCCGGCTGCTCGTTTTTCTTTTTCACAATATAGGCATACAAAAAAGCCTTGCATGAATCATTTAAATGATTTTCATACTGGAAATAAGATATGACCGAATCCGGCAGAGAAAAGGTACTTGCGTAATCCATGGAATACATATAGTATTCATACAAATCGGTCAGACGCAGCCGTTGTTCCACTCCTCTTTCAAACCATGGAAAATATTTTTTATCACTTTTTTCACTGCGGATGAGCAGCCCGCAGATACTATGGAGTGTATCTGTCATTTCGTATTTTTCATAAATTCCTTTCAGCACCGCAAAGGTCAGCGGATTCCACTGCTGCATTCGTTCTGCCAGCAGGCTGACCGCCAGTGCCGCCTCCTTTGTCATCAAATCATGTTTCAAACCGTACCACAAAGCTGACAGTGTTATCTGATCCAAAGAAACAATCAGCCCGACATCCTGACGGTACACAAGCATTAACTCCGAATACAGCAGCGGACTGTTTCCTCCCTGCCTCAGCTGTTCACGAATATCCTCCGTCCTCCATGACAGCGAGCGATAACGCTCATCCACTTGCAGACGCAGCCAGAAAAAGAATCCGGCATTATCCTCTGTTTCTTCGAAACTCTCCATCAGACGGCTCACCATCTCTCTGTCCTCATCCTGTTTTGTGGCAAGAAATTTTATGTATTGGATAAAAAGCTGGTTATATTCTCCGAATACGACTTCCGTCCACTCCCGGTTTTCCCACAGAAATTTATGGAACTCCTCTTTGTCCATCCGTTCCTCGCGAAACGCCAGAACGCACCGAAACAGTGACGCAAACTTTTCTTTTCTCTCGTGTTTGCTCTTTCGTTCCGGGTTTTCCGCCTTCTCAACTTGTTCTTCCTGCTTATCACCGTCTGGTTCTGCGGAACCGTTCTCTTTCTTTTTCGGCTTTTTCTTACCCATTGCCACGAGAAATTCTTCCATGCTTTGCAGCCTTGTATTTTTCTTAATCAAATGCTGGTAAAGAAGTTTCCCCATCTCATCACGACATAAAAAAACTTCCTTAAATTTGGGATTATGAAAAAGTGACGCTGCCTCTTCCTCGTCCTCTTCTATCCGTCGGCACAAATCGGAATAGTCCTTCACCTGCCCTTTTTCGTCTTCTAGGACGGGTGCTGTCACCTGAATGTCATAAGGCAGTTCTGCCTCCCCGCAATCCGTCACCAAATGCAATTTTCCTTTCAGCCGCTGCCCCGGAACCAATTCCGCTGCGTCCACCTCTACTGTGAGTTCATTTTTTTCTGCCTGAAAAACAGGCAGAAAATCCACTGCCACATCCTCGGATGAACCAAATCCCTTTAAAACAGAGCCTCGCCGGTTCTCAATCACAAAATTTTCTTTTTTTCTCTCCCCGGCTGTCACCTGAAACTCCAGACGCTCCGGTGTCAGCACCAGTTCCGGCGTTTCGTATACGAAATTTCCTTTTGCCAGTGATAAGACCTTTTCCCTCATTTGCAACCTCTCACTTTCTGTACTCAATTCTACAGTATACCATTTTTCCTTTCACACGGCAACACATTTTCTCCCCTCAATAACTCTTCGCCAAACCGCTATTTTTCTGTCGCCTCGGATTCCAGTTTATAATAGCTTGTGCATAATTGATTTTTGTACACATAGAGAGAGAGCATTTTTTCTCCGTCGCTCTTTTTTCTCTCGATAAAATTGCCTTTTCGCTTATACGTCCCCTCTGCCGCATTGGTCGTATCCGAGCCATCCAGATTCGCCGAATACCGAACAATATTTTGCGTAAAAGTTCCATCCTTTTTGAACTTTATCTCAACCTTACTTTCATCACTCACTTCGCTCACAAAGGTTCTTTTAAATGTCTTCGTCTCCGGCACTTCTCCGTCATAAATGGCATTTTTAGAAATCAAATATTCCCCCTCGTAATATAAGGTATTATTCTTTTTGTCTTTGTTTACCGTCTCAATGGCATCTTCGGTCCGGGTGAAGGTTCCGCTGTTGATTTCACTTTTTTCACTTCCGGCTTTCAGATATTCTTTGTAAGTTCCATCTTTTTCATTTAATTCAAGATAAAAAATACTGCCGCTGTCTTCACTTTCATTTCCTTCCGAAATAACACAGGAATACCGGGTGATATATTTTTCATCCACCTCTTCTTCCTCCTCTGCCGCCGAACCACTGGCTGTTTCCGTTTTTTTCTCCACCGTCTTCTTTGGCATTTTTTGAATAACGACTGCTGCTATCGTAGCGATTACCCCGACAGCAAACAAAATTAAAACAACAGTCATTATTCCATCTAACAATTTTCCTTTTTTTCTGCTCACGATTGTTCTCCTTTCTGAACCGGTCGATAAAATTCTGTCATAAACCACATAAACATATCATGATTTTCTTTGTAAATGGACTTGTACTCGGAACGGGGCAGCGGACAAGCCTCATTTCCGGTTTCCACAGTAACACTCGGTATCTTCTTTTTATACACAATCCAGTCAGCAAAGCCGCCTCCAGCCTCGGTACTGTCGTCCCTTGGCATTAACATATATTTGTTATAAGAGTGAATTTTCTCCGCCATCTCCTGCAGCTTGTCGTGCAATTCCTGCTCCACGTCAAAATCCCAATATATAATACTTCCGGTGGAGTGAATATTCAACACCGCATCTGGATTTACCTCATTGATAAATTTCATCAATGCCTTTGTCTCTTTTTCACTTCCGGCTTTTTTTCCGTAATAATTCATGTAATGGGCTTTCTTTGCTTTGCCTTTTTTGAATCCAGCCGGAAAATTATTGTTCAGATTAACCCCTCTGGCATTCGCTTTCCACGTCTCCGCATGTCCGATTTTCTCACATTTTTTCCTCAATTTCTTATTGCGTATTGCCGAAAATCCATACTGAGAAATAGTGACGCCATCCGGATTATCCATCGGTATAATATACAGACAGGTATCTTTAAAACTGTCCTTATAGTCCCTGTATCCTCTCAACATCTCCTCGGTCTGTCGCATGACAATCTGGGTATTCATCCACTCTCTGCCATGAATCGCCGCATCGATTACAAGTTTTTTCGAAGCACTTCCCCTGCCAATCCGCAGGCACCAGATTGTCCTGTCATCATACGTCGTGCCGAGATTCAAAACCTCCACTTTACTGCCGTATTTATTTTTCAATGCCTTTAAATCCCCGGTCATATCATCATAATCATACAACGTATCCCGGCTGCTGACAATCCAAGGTTCTTTTTTCACCACCACTTTAATGCGAACCAGATTTTTGACAGAACC
>CAZFHT010000040.1:0-15268 GCA_964518785.1 uncultured Eubacterium sp. | reverse complement strand
TTTCCAAGGTCAATCAGGGAAGTAGCGATACCAGTTCCCTCTTTCGAAGTGAACACAAGTCTTGCCGGGTCTTCTCTGTCACCCATGGAAAGCGGCTGACATTTAATGCTGATTGGACCATCTGCGATAGATGGGCAAATCTCCAGCATATGAGCCTCAAGAATACCTTCTTTGCCTTTTACAAGATTGTATGTGTAATCCTCCAGCATGGAAGTTCCTTTTGCGTCCTTCATGCCATTTGTCATAACCTTCATGAGACGAACCATGGCAGCAACTTTCCAGTCACCCTCTGCACCGAAGCCATATCCCTTTTCTTCCAAACGCTGGATAGCAAGGCCCGGCAACTGTTTCAAAGAACCAAGGTCTCCAAAGTGTGTTACGATAGCCTGATAGTTCTTCTCTTTCAGGAAACGCTCAAAACCAATCTCAATCTGTGCCTGAACAGCAACATGTTTTTTGAACTCCTCCGGATCTCTTCCCTCAAGAAGAATTTCATACTTATCGTAGTATTCGTCAACCAGAGCGTTCGTATCGGACTGAGATACTGCCTCAACAGCCTCAGCAATCTCATTTACCGGATAAGCGTCAACTTCCCAGCCAAACTTAATCTGAGCCTCTACCTTATCACCTTCAGTAACGGCTACGTTTCTCATGTTATCAGCAACACGCATAACACGAATGTGGCTGCTCTCTACGACACCTACTGCGGTACGCTGCCATGAACCAATCTTCTCCTGAACAAGCGGGTCACTCCAGTGTCCGGCAACGATTTTTCTCTCGATACCCATACGAGATACGATGTGTCCCCACTCTCTGTCACCATGAGCTGCCTGATTCTCATTCATGAAGTCCATGTCAATGGTGTCATATGGAAGTTCTTCATTGTACTGTGTATGTAAATGCAGCAGCGGTTTTCTCAATTCCTTCAAACCAAGAATCCATGATTTTGCAGGAGAGAAAGTATGACACCATACAATCACACCGGCACACTCGTCATCTGTGTTTGCCTCGTTAAAGGTTTTTCGAATCAGTTCATTTGTCAGCAAAGTTGGTTTCCAGATTACTTCGTAAGGGAGCAGACCTGACTCATTCAGCTTTGCAACCATTTCCTTCGTATGAGCAGCAACGTTTGCCAGCACTTCATCACCATACAAGTCCTGTGATCCGGCACAGAACCAGAATTTGTAGTTTTTTGATAGTAACATATCGTCCTCCTTTTGATTTCAAAAAAAACCTCGTTTTTTCTGATAAATCGGTTACTTAATTTTTAATATATTATACAACCTGTACAGGTGTATTTGCAAGAAAAATATCGTCTTACTTGCCCAAATATTCCCGGGCAATCTTTCCAAAACGCATCTTGTCTGCATACTTTAAAAGGTGCTCCGGTTTTTTTCTTTTCAGCTTTTGATAATTGTCCACAATCAACTGTACTTTATCCGAGCCGATTTCCTTTTCCAGACGGATACAGTCACACACACTGCGGTCCACGTTGTATATCCGGATGACGCCATTTTTCGTATTTACCTCTGTGACATCATCCCAGAATGAATTAACGGAGAAATAGTGGCGTGAAACCGGGAATGTCAGTTTCATGCCCCCACGGTCGGTACGGGCTGTGGCAACATAGAGTTTTTCCGGCTCCTCATCCAAAAGACCATAATAATAGCAGGCACTTAATGCACAGATTACCGCCTTTGGATTGGTCATGCATGCCTCAAGCATTTTGTAGTTTTTCGGCTTTTTCCGATTGCTCATAAGATTCCAGTAATTTCCATGTGAAATCTTCTCAATCTTTCCTTCCTCCAATAAGGTGCGAATCTGAATTGTGGTAATCTTGTTGTCCAGCATTGTTCGTGTAGGAAGATAACCACCGTTTTCCTCAAACATCGCATTAACCTTTTCATACGTTCTTTTTAACACTTCTTATATCCTCCTTATAATACCATGATATACATGTAATATAGTTTTTTCAATATTTTTGCGTCCGCATATGCCTTATCGCGGATTTTTACAAAAATCCTGCGGAACTGTTCTGCCTGCTCATCAGTTATGTCGTCAGGACCAAATCCAGCGTGATACACAAGTTCTGTGTATGCGTAAAGTTCATCTTCCGGTATACGCATTGCCATGGAAATCTGTGCGGCATACTCGGCTACGGATTGTCCCCGGTACAAAGCACCCCGGCTGATGAACACCGGTGTAAGATGATGATGAATCCGGATAATCCGTTTTTTCACAGGTATATGTTTCAAATTTCCCAAAAACAGCTTTGTGCGGATTCTCCGCTGTGCCTCCAAAAAGGCAGCCGCAAGCAGAAGAACAATCAGAATTTCCAGCATTATAAACAGCACTTTCTTTCCGGCAGACAACCCGGAATCAGAACCGCCGTCCTCCGAAGAAGCTTCGTTTCCGTCAATGTCATCAAATACCATATCCTCCTCCGGTTCCTGTGTAACCGAAGGCGTCGGTGTCGCCTCGTCAATGCTCTCGCTTGAATCGTCACTCTGCTGGGACGAGTCCGCAGACGGGGAATCACTGCTGTCACCGGAATCATCTGAGGTGGAGCTGTCACTTTCATCCATGTCATCCTCTCCAACTCCCGGTGTTACCTCCATCGGAACAAAACCGTATTTTTCATCAAAAACTTCAATCCATGCGTGGGCGTCACTGTCTTTTACCTCAATTTCTGCTCCGGTCTCCACTCCCTGTGTCAGTTCTTCCTTCGTCACATACATACCCTCGACATATCGTGTCGGGATTCCCACACTCCGCAGCAGCACAGCCGCCGAGGTGGCGTAATAAGTACAGTAACCTTTTTTATTTTCCTTTAGAAAATATTCCACCGTATCTTCTCCTGACGGTGTCTTTCCCGGCGTCAGCGTGTACTCGGTGTCTTTTGTAATGTAGGTCTTCACCGCAGATAGAATATCTTTCTTATCAATGGTGCCGGATTGGTATTTATCATACAAACTGCCATTGTCATTCAGATAATTTTTAAAATCCTCACAGACTTCGGAAACTGAGTCCGGCACATCCAGATAATATTTCTCAGCGAACTCTTTCATTTTATCCCGTTTCGCTTTGTTGCCCTCCCAGAACTGGGTGCTGGCAAGTGTCTCATTCTGGCTCAGCAGCTCACGTCTCATAATGTAAGGGTAAGTGACAAAATATTCTACAGTGTAGTCAATTCCTTTTGTATCAATAGTAGAGCGTCCGTTATCCTCTTGTTTAAAGGTGGTTTCCGGCAAATACGGCACCAGATAATTGCCATAGCCAAACGCAAGGTTTCTTATGCGGAGAGTTCCAACCTGCCACAAATCAGAAACGCCCGTCCTCTCGCTGTCTCCCAGCTCATTCCGTAACTGGACGTGCCAGTTATCGGGACTTGCTCCCAACTGCGTCAGGTCGGCAAGGTCGGACCGGTACTGCTCGTCACTGGCAAGCGACTTCCATTTATTTTTTGAATAAATGTCCCCCACATAGCCCTTCAGATAAAGACCATGATTTTCATTTACATCACCGGACAGTTTCAGCATAGTCTCTCCGGTGTAGGAGACGCCGTTTTTCTTTCCAATCCGTCCGTAATCTATCGCATCATCATTAAAGTAAGCCTTTATCCATGTGCCGATATCCTCGGTACTCCATGTAGTCAGGGCAACCATGGTATTTTTTACCTGTGTAATCCGCCCCGTATTTCTCTCATACCTCTCCGGCGGTATAATAATCCATGACACACCTCCGGCGACCAGTCCAATCAGCATGAGGATAATCGACAATTTCTGTCTCATGCGGCGGTCCGTAGCGTCAGTTTTCAAATGCCTTGTTCCCACAACGGCTGCTGCCACGATGAGATAAGTAAATAAATTCGAAAAATACCCAAGCCTGCCCACAACCAGCGGCAGTACGACAAACGGAATGGTACACACAAGAAATACTGCCGAACGGCGTCTCCGGTAAAAGAAAGCACTGACCAGAGTAATCAGGTAAATTCCCAGCATAATCAAAATCAGTGTCGTGCAGAACTTTACGCTGACCACCGTAGAGTCATCTACCGACAACAGCGTATGACTGCTTCCGGTGTAATTCATAAACTCTTTCAGAAATCCGTTAATAATTGTCACAACACCTTTTTTCACCAGTGGTAAAAATCTCACAACCACGAGAACAAGAAAAAGGGTAATTCCCAGTATACCATAAAATTTACCATTGTGGAATGTCTCCAATACAGTAAATAATCCGTAGAGCAAAATAGCGGCGGCAAACATAATCAGTGTCCACAAGCCCCGGTCATAAGACAGCTCCAAACTGGTAATGGTACACATGAGGGCAGAGAGTACACCTAAAAACACCAGCAATACCTGACTGAATTCCAATATGAAGTTGATGAATTTATTGTTCTTTGTCCTCAAATTCTTCACCTCGTAAGTCTATCACTTCCAGACGTTCCCGAACCAGACCACAATTGTCCAAATCGCCATGGTCCGCCACTGTGAGATAGAGAGCCGACTCTAACGGTCTTCCCTCTTCCCATGCAAGATACGCCTCAACCAGCTCCTCCGGTTCTTTTGTCACAGAAGATTTGAACAAGTCCTGAAACATCCATACAAGATCTTCTTCATTCTCCACGATTCGCTCCTGCACAACTTCATTTTTATTATCATACCATATATAATTCTGCGGTATGGCGTGTTCCACCATAAACATGGAAACGGAATAAATTCCCTGAATCAGCAGATTTGTATTGTAATGCTTTTTTTCTCTGTCTCTGCGTTTGTCACCAAACGGCACACAAAGGTCCACAAAAATGTTGATTACCTTTGTCAGCGGGAAACTTCCTTCCTTTACCATCAGCGTCCCCGTCTTACTGCTAAGTTTCCAGTGGATACGCTGGATCTTGTCGCCGTCTGCGTATTCTCTTATATCAAATATCTCCGATGGATCATCCCCCTTTTTGTAAAGGGAAAAACGGTCACTGTCCTCGCTTGTCTCATTATACCAGCGGTCCTCTCCCAGATACATCTCCTTCACCGGGGGCAGCACCATGACATCCTGCGTTTCAAAATGCTTTCCAACCGTCCATGCAAAAATACTGAGATAATCGTAAATGCGGACTTTTTCCACTGTAATCGCCACATTGCCGCAGTTATTCATCACCACCGGGATTCTTCGCTCTCTCTTTTTTCCGGCATCCACTGAAAAACGAACCTTCATCCTGCCGCTTTCCCCGGAGAAAGCATTTTTATAACGCACATTGGCGATTCCCTTCGTCACCGGAAGGAGCGTATTTCCATTTTCTATCGAAAGGGTGACCGTTGCCCTTGCGGGGCGGTCTATCGCGTCTTTTTCTGTCACCGGATTTTTTGCGTCAACCGATACGGAAAAATGCAGCCGCAAAATAACAAGAATTGCCAGCATCACAAGGGGCAGAATAATCAAAAGTCCCATAATTGCTATTGTTCCATATTCCAGATAGAAAATGGACACCAGCGAACCCGCCAGAAACAGAAGGGCAAAAAAGAGTGTTCCTATTGTCATGCCTGCCTCCTTTTACAGCTTTGGCACTGATATTTTATTTACAATCTCTCCGATCACGTCTTCCTCTGTGACATGGCTCATGCGAGCCTTTCCATTCAAAAGAAGGCGGTGTGCCAGTACCGGTTTCGCAACTGCCTGAATATCCTCCGGCAAAACATAATTTCGTCCCTGAACGAAGGCACGTGCTCTGGACATATCCATAAATGCCAGTGTACCGCGAGGGCTGACACCAAGCGAAATCATCGAGTGATTTCTCGTTCCGTCAACAATTTTCGACAAATATTTCAACACTTTGTCATCCACAAAAACCTGTTTAACCATGTCCTGCATCTGCAAAAGCTCCTGCTTGGAAATAATCTCCTCAATAAAATCCAGCGGATTGATATCCTGACGCTCTTTAATCAGCCGCATTTCCTCCTCCATCGTCGGGTATCCCATGGAAATGCGAATCATGAAACGGTCAAGCTGAGACTCCGGCAGCATCTGGGTTCCGGCAGAGCCTACCGGATTCTGGGTTGCCACAACAATAAACGGATTCGGCAGCTGCCTTGTAACACCGTCTACGGTCACCTGTCCTTCCTCCATGACCTCCAAAAGAGCAGACTGTGTTTTCGTTGATGTACGGTTAATCTCATCTGCCAGAAGAAGGTTACAGAGAATGGCACCCGGCTTATATTCGTACTCACCGTCAGCACCAATCATATTAAATCCTACCACATCACTGGGGAGAACGTCCGGTGTGAACTGCAAGCGGCGTTCCGTCAGTTTCATGGCGCGGGAAAAGGCAACTGCCAGTGTGGTTTTACCAACTCCCGGAACATCCTCTATCAAAATATGTCCTTTGGCGAGAATGGCTGTCATCACTTGCTCTATCGCCTCGTCTTTTCCCCGGATAACTTTTCCCACTTCCTTCAGGATAACCTCAACTTTATCATTCACCTTTTCTATCTCCTTTTCGTATATACCTAGAAAACGCCGAGTTTCTTCGGCGTTCTCCAGACTTGATATTCACTCGTCCATCGCCCTGACGCTTAGGATACTTTCATTTTAAACTTCCGGACTGCTCGTTCGTCCTCCGCATCAATTTTCTCCATATGCCCGCCAAGTCCACGGATTTTCTCTTCAAAGTTTTCATATCCCCTCTCAATGTACTGAATCTGGTCCACACAGGTATACCCCTCTGCTGCCAGCCCCGCCATGACAAGGGCAGCTCCTGCCCGAAGATCCGGTGCGCTGACTGTGGCTCCGGTAAATCCCTGCACGCCTGTAATAAAGGCGGCATTTCCTTCTACGGTAATATTTGCCCCCATGCGTCGCAATTCACTGATATACTTGAAACGGGTTTCAAAAATTGTCTCTGTCACAATGCTGGTTCCCTGTGACAGTGCCAGCAGCGTCGTCATCTGCGGCTGCATATCGGTAGGAAAACCCGGATACGGCATCGTTTTCACATTGGCATAAGACAATCTGTGGTCTGCTGATACTCTCACACAATCGTCAAATTCTTCTACGACGGCACCAATCTCAATCAGCTTTGCACTAATCGCCTCTAAATGCTTCGGAATAACGTTTTTGATATAGGCATCTCCACCTGTGGCTGCCACCGCCAACATATAAGTACCCGCCTCAGTCTGATCCGGTATAATGGAATATTCACTCCCATGAAGGGATTCTACGCCCCGGATACGGATAGCGTCGGTTCCGGCACCTTTGATATTTGCCCCCATGCTGTTAAGGAAGTTTGCCACATCAACGATATGAGGCTCTTTCGCCGGGTTTTCTATAATCGTTTTCCCCTCTGCCATACAAGCCGCCATCATAATGTTAATGGTAGCACCTACACTTGGACAATCCAGATAAATATGATTTCCAATCAGGCGTTCTGCTTTTGCATCAATCTTTCCATGATGAATCGTCACCTGAGCACCCAACTGCTCAAAACCTTTAATATGCTGGTCAATCGGACGGCTGCCAATCTGACATCCCCCCGGAAGTGCAACCAGTGCTTTTTTATATTTCCCCAAAAGCGCCCCTACCAGATAGTAGGAACCTCTTATCTTTCTTATCGCATCTTCATCGACACTGACACCGTTAATCAGTGCCCCGTTAATTCTTACTGTGTGAGCGTCGATACGCTCTACCACTGCCCCTATTCCCTCTATTGCATCAAGCAAGACGTGAACATCATCCACATCCGGGAGATTTTCGATTAAAACCGGTTCGTCTGCCATAATCGCTGCTACAATAATGCCAAGTGCTGCATTTTTTGCGCCGCCTATGGTAACCTCTCCTCGCAAGGGTGTGCCACCTTTAATAATGTACTGTCTCATCATTACCTCCGCTAACAGGAACATCTTATAATATCATCATTACTGAGATAAAGTTGTTTTCTTTTTTTGTCACTGTTCATAAGTATAACACAGTTTTGACATTTGTAAAACGATAAATTGATTTCTTTTCATAAATTTTTCTGTCATTTTTTCACCGAAAATCCAAATTTCCCTAAATTTTCTCTCAATTTAAAATATTCTCCATGAGAATACGCCACAAGTCCGGTCTTATTTAACTCGAATTTGCCGCTTTCGTTCATGTATTTTTCACTGACCTGTACTCCGGTAATCTCAGCCGCAAACATATGATGGCTGCCTAATTCCAGCACCTCTTTAACTTTACACTCCAGATTTACCGGACTCTCCTCAATAATCGGTGCATACGACAGCGTTTTTGCCGGAGCTGACGTCAGTTTCATTTCTGCGAATTTGTCTACATTCCGTCCGGATTTCACGCCGCACCAGTCGGCAGCGTAAGCCAGCTCATTTGTCGTGAGATTGATTACAAACTCGCCGGACTCTTTTATCATAGAATAGGAATACCGTTCCGGGCGGACAGAAATCGAAACCATTGCCGGCTCCGAACAAATCGTCCCTGCCCACGCAATGGTAATAATGTTTTTTCGTCCTTCTCTGTCTCCGCAGCTCACCATCACAGCCGGTACGGGATAGAGCATATTCCCCGGTTTCCATAATTGTTTCTTTTCCATACTATCCTCCATTTGCCCATTTACATCCGGACTTTATAACACAAAATTTCCGACAGCTCCGGATAGGATGCCAGAAAGGAATCCATCGCATCAAATGAACCCGTCAGCATTACCACAATCTGGTCGCCGTTTTCTTTCATAAGTCCTACAAGGTCTGCCACTGTATCCGCATTGAGCGCCGGTGCCCCCACTACAAGCATACAGCCCCCTGCTACTTTTTCTATCTGCTTTGACAGTTCTAATTCATTCAGTTTATCTGCCGTAATTTTCACGATACTCTTGGCAGAAAAATAACCGACATTGTTTAACTCCTTCGTCAATCGTTTTGCCACTGCCAAGGTAATCCGTTCTTCCCCTCCGGCAAAGACAAAATGTGCATTTTGACGGTTCCGACGCACCTGATTAATCGTACTTTTCAGTGTAAAATACCGAATTCCACGCTCAGATATATCCTCCGGCTCATCCTTCAGTACATCCTTCTTCAGCATATCATCAAGACTTTCCACAGGCTTTTTCTTCTTCGGTTTCAGTGCCGGCATTTTTATTTTCGGTATTCGCACCTCTGGTTCCGGCGTCTCCAGTTTCTCTTTCTCCGGCTTTTCGATAACTTCATTTTTCTCTGTAGGAATTTTCTTATCGATTTCATCATCGTTTGAAACTGCTGCGGCAGCCACAGCCGGCGTTGCTGCAACATCAGTGTTTTCATCATCCTCAGGCGAATCTGTCGCCGGCTCGTCAGTTTCTTCCTCTCCACCCAGTTCAGTCACTCTCACCGGAGAGGATGCAAAGGCAATCATCTCCTCCTGCTCCGGTTCTTCCGGCTCCGGAATCTCCTCATCCTTCGGCGGTTCCCAATCCGGCGCCTCACATTTTTTTTGAAGTTCGAGGGCTTTTTCCACAATTCGTCCTTCCCCGAACCATAATTTCAAATCCTTACACTCCCGGATACACTCCTCCCGCATACCCTCCTGCTCATACAGACGCGCAAGCTGGTAACCCCATTCCTCGGTGTACTCCTCTTTCTTCAGTTCCTCCAGAATACGAATGAGGACAGAACGCGGCTCACCCTCTGCCTTAGCGAGAAGATACCGAAGTTCAAAGGTTTCCAGCGTCACGTCCCCCGCAAATTCATAAGCGAGAAACAACTCCCTCGCCTCCTCCATGTCACCCATGCGGAGAACAAGGCGAAGAAGTCGGTTTAAAACGTGACGAGAATGAGTTCTTTCATAAATATGATAAAAAATTTCTTTCTTTTGCTCCATTCTCTCTGCTTTTTCATACAAGTCAGCAAAGAGATACAAATCTTCTACCGAACCCACATCACGAATAGACATGGTATCAATCAGCTCCAGCGCTGCTGTATATTTATTTTCTTCCAGTAAGTTTCTCACTTGTCCACACCGGCGATTCATTTCATGTCTTTTTGCCATCTCTAAATGCTCCTTATGTATCTAACAAATATTTTTTCGTCAGTTCTACTTCCTCGGGTATCGGAATACCATTTTTCTCAAATTTACGATACAAAACAGTAAATGATTTTTCCTGCTGCCTTTTCTCCGTCATATAACGTCTCGCCGCCTCCTGATAAGAATTTTGTACAAGAAGCCCCTCTGCTATTGCTGAGGACGGCGGACAATATGTAAACAAAATCTCTCTGGCAATTCGATTCAGTTTCATCGCTCCGGCGGTCTCTTTCAGAATCCAATCCTGATAATCCTTCGTAAACACTTCTTTGTGCCGATTGTTGCACTGCGTCAACTGTGCTTTTATCTTATCTTTTTTCTCCGGCGACAATTCGTTGTTCTTCTTATAAAACTGGAGGTAGTCCGTATATTCCGATGTAAGGGATGGATAACGGTAGTTGTTCCACTCTGCTCCCATCTCGGTACGGCATCTCTCCCAGCGAAAATGTGCCATAAGACGAAGTATCTCGCTTTGCAGATTGCAGTCAAGCAGTGCCGGGAGCAAAATTCTGCCCGGTGCAGACCGGTCGCGTCCGGAAACATCCTGCCACATCTGACCGCACTGTCCGTAAACCGGGAAAATAATGAAATCCGGTGTTGCTTTGGCAACAACGGAAAATCTTGTAATCTCTGCCTGTTCATAAGAGGCAAGATGGGTTCGATAAAAAATCGAATAATCAACCTTTTCCACCTGTTTTACCGCCGCATTGATTGCCGTCCCGGTAACAACAGAGTTTTCAATTCTCGTATACAGTCCCTCTGAACAGAGAACCGGCACAAACGCCGATAAATTACCATTCAGAATACGGTCTGCGTACTTCATCAGATTATCTACTTCAAAATGAACTCTTGCATCTTTATCACTCCGCTTGCTTTCAGCCTCAGCGGAGGTTATGCTGCCGGTCTGCTCATCCTTTCGGAGATGTTCTTCAAAATCCATGTCAAACTCATCTTTGGATGGCTCTCTCTCCCGATTGTAAATCGCCTCAAGCCACTGGCACATTGTGTACACACGACACTCGGTATCCTCTGAACCCGGCTCCGGCTGTGCGAGAAGGGTTCTCAATTCCTCCTCTGTCAGCAATTCTTCGCTGACATAACCATATTTTAAAAATAAATCAATTGCTAACGGCGGCGTGTCCATATCGGTAAAGCTCTTCTTTGCCACCGCCTCATAAATATCAAAAAACAAATTGGAAATCGATTTGCGAATCTTTGTTGCCTCCGGCGTACGGACAAATTTATCCGTCATCCCCAGAAAATCATTGATTGCACTCTCAAACTCGTCGGCTGTCTCCTGTGGAATCAAGCCGTACTCAAAAATCTGCAATAACGAATTGTCTAATACATGAAGGCTGTCGGAATCATATGCCTCCACATTTCCTGTATCATCGGACAGAAGGGCAAAATAAATTTCCTCCATCCGTTCACGATTTAATTCCGGTGTTACTCCTACAATTTCAATTAATTCTGTCTCTGTGTCATCTATTTTAGCGAGAAGCTGGTCCAGAATCCCACTTAAAATAACATCCTTCTCTCCCGTCTGCCGCACCCGGAGAGCCATTCGTCCCACGTAATGAAAAAGATTCTTTTCATCCGAAATCATTATCCTGAAATAGCGAATCAGCCACTCACTGTAATAGTGGCAGCCCTCGACCAAAGCGGGCAGCAGTTCACTCTGCTCCTCGGCGTGTTTCTCCGCAACCGGTTCACTGCCGCTGTAATATTGTTTCTGTGTCTCAAGCGGTATCTCAGAAGCCGACAAATAATACTGAAGTTCCTTCGGAAGTTCAAATTGCTCCGGTGTGTTCAGTCGTTCGATGGACATAAGTTTCTCCGACTTCAAACCGATTGTCTCTGCCAGCTCATTACACTGGCCATAGCTTTGGAGCAGGAACTCTCCGATTTGTTCCACGTCGCCCTTCATCTTGTTGAATTTTTTGTACAAATCCCGAAGAAAAAAGTTCATAGACGTAACAAAAAGCCCCCGGTACTGTGGCTTTTTTTCCAACAGGAGGCATACTTGTTCCCACTTGCTGATTGGCAATCCATAGACCGCCACATCATCCAAGGCTGTATAAGTGAAGGAATGTACCTCATTTTTTACATCATACATTCCCAAAAAGTTACCTGATCCCAACAAGGTTTTTACACCATCTGCCTGAACTTCAACCCTACCCTTCAGAATCAGTGCTACTGACTGCACCTTTTCTCCTTTTTCGTAGATTGCAATTCCCTTCGCAATCATATTGGTGCTGTTCATATTAAGGTCCTCTGACATACCCGTCACCTCAATACTTTCTCCCATTTTATAAATCCGTACGCCCCACGTCGAATCAGAATCCGAAGACGTTACCAATGCAGTTAACTCGGCTCAGGCACCCTCACGTCACACAGAATGGTTTGCTTAGTGCTGCTTCATTCCTGACCTGACACGGTTCACAATATCCTGTTGCGCAAGACCCAAACGTCAACGCCACTTACACCGGGCGGCTCTCCGTCAAAAAACCCTCGGTGGGACAACACCCCTGCTATAGCGGATTGCAGGTACAGGGCACCGCTGACTCCCCGGCTGTACGGAAACCTTTATTGATACACCTTTAGATTATATCCGTTTTTCTTACTTATGTCAAATCATGGTCACATTTTTCTTCTTCTTTTTTCAGCCCTTTTTCTTTTTTCTCCGCAGTTCCTTAAAAAAAGCGGTCATCAAGCTGCTGCATTCCGCCCCCATAACCCCGGTGGTCAGCTCTGCCTGATGGTTAAAACCGGATACCTGCAAAAGATTCAGAACGGAACCGGCACATCCTGCCTTTGGATTCATACTCCCCACTACGACGCGGGGAATTCTCGCCTGCACAATCGCTCCGGCACACATCGGACATGGCTCCAGCGTCACATACATGGTACACTCCTCCAGCCGCCAGTCTCCCAGCACCCGGCTCGCTTTATTGATGGCGACAATCTCCGCATGAGCCAGTGTGTTTTTCTTCCAATTCCGCTTATTGTACCCTCTGGCAATAATCTTATCCTTGTACACAATGACGCAGCCAATCGGTGTTTCTTCTCTCCGATATGCTTTTTTCGCCTGCAAAATCGCCGCTTTCATATATTTTTCATCTGTGGACATTTCATACCTCCATCCCTGTCTCGTCACATTTCCCGGAGCCAGTAGCCGAAATCTCCTATGGACAATCGTTTTCTCTTAGTCCCCTTGAAACGTGAAAAGCCAAATCTCCCTGCCAGATACTGTTCCCTTCTGTGAAACTGCCCCGGCACACCGATAAAATCTTTTCCATCCTTATGAGCATACAACAAATGACGGTAATTGTAAAATCCATTCATCAAAAAACTATTTTTCCCATAATGCCAGAACTCCATCGGAAATTCAGAAAAATCCTCCGGCTTTATGTGAAAGCACCACTCCATCTCATCATCCTCAAAGGGATACATCGGCTCTAATCTCTGGAAAAAATTTTGCTTTTCCTTCTTTTTCTCTTTTTTCTCCTCTTTATCCGGCTGAAGGAACACAACTTTTTCGTAGAGAATATATTCTCCGGTCTTTCGGCACCCGCCGGACAGATAGCAGCTCCTCTCTCCCACAAGGACACCGCAAATCCGGTTAAAATCCACTGTCGAGGGAAGATACTCCATGTCACAGCAAAAATCACAATTTTCCGTCTGCTCCAATGTTCCCATCACATGAGGAAACATCTGCCCCTCTTTTTCGTAAATCAGATACACCGGACTGTCCTTCTCCACATCAATCCCCCGAACCGAAAGATGTAACAGCAGCTCGCCTTCTTTTTTCTCCAATCTGGCAAATCCCCGGTCCGACAAAACCATCCCATGGTCCACTTTTTTCAAATAAACAATTTCTCTTTTATAATCCGACATAAGCCTCCCCCTTTCGGAGCGTCACCTTCTGCCCCTGCTTGTCTTTCTATCTTATGCCTGTCTTTTCCACGATATGCCTGTCACTTGCTTTTCAAGACGTTTTCACAATTGACAATTTCCGTGAATCCCTTTAAAATAAAGGGGATTGAAATTCATTGTCCCATAGGGACAGAATGGGAGGACACTATGGAGAAAATTATCCTGACCGGAGACCGTCCTACCGGCAAATTACACGTAGGCCATTATGTAGGCTCTCTGAAACGTCGTGTAGAACTTCAAAACTCCGGTGAATATGATGATATTTACATTATGATTGCCGACGCACAGGCATTGACAGACAACGCAGACAACCCGGAAAAAGTCCGTAGCAACATTTCCGAAGTTGCACTGGACTACATGGCTTGCGGGCTGGACCCTGAAAAATCAAATCTGTTTATTCAGTCTTATGTCTCTGAACTGACAGAACTGACTTTTTACTATAGCAATCTTGTGACGGTTTCCCGCTTAAAGAGAAACCCTACCGTAAAGACCGAGATTCAGCTGCGCGGCTTTAACACAAGTATTCCGGTTGGCTTTTTCACCTATCCGATTAGTCAGGCGGCAGATATTACCGCTTTTAAAGCTACTACCGTACCCGTTGGGGAGGACCAACTGCCGATGATTGAGCAGACAAGAGAAATCGTCCGCAGTTTCAACTCCACCTATGATGAAGTTTTAGTTGAACCAAACGTGCTGCTGCCGGACAATCAGGCGTGTATGAGACTTCCCGGCATTGACGGCAAAGCAAAAATGAGTAAATCTCTCGGAAACTGTATTTACCTCTCGGACAAGCCGGAGGACATCCGAAAAAAAATTATGAGTATGTACACAGATCCCGACCATATCCGGGTGCAGGATCCAGGTAAGCTGGAGGGCAATACGGTATTTACTTATCTTGACGCTTTTTGCAAAGACGAACTGTTCGCAGAGTATCTGCCGGATTACCATTCTTTGGATGAATTAAAAGAACACTACACTCGCGGCGGCCTCGGTGATGTAAAAGTAAAGAAGTTCCTTTATTCAGTTCTGATGGAAGAGCTTTCACCGATTCAGGAAAAAAGAAAGCAGTTGGAAAAAGATATTCCTGCCGTTATGGATATTCTTCACAAGGGAAGTATAAAGGCAAAAGAAGTAGCCGCACAGACATTAAGCGAAGTAAAACACGCTATGAAAATCGACTACTTTCAGTAATTGGATTTCATAAAGCAAAAGGGTACAAAAGCCTTGTGCTTGCACAAAAGGGTTTGTCAAGTAAAGTGTGTAAATTAATTTAATTTTTTTATCGGTGGTT
>CAZFHT010000039.1:8807-15363 GCA_964518785.1 uncultured Eubacterium sp. | reverse complement strand
GATGAACTTTATCGACGCAAAGGTTGTTGTGTCCGGTTCCGACGTACTTCTTATGTTCGGTTCTAACACAGTAAAACTTCCGGAGAGCAAAGCAAAATTCCTGTTGGATGGCGGTTATGAAGATAAGACCGTTACGTTCGGTATTCGTCCGGAGGATATCAAAGACGAGGAGATGTTCATCAGCAACTCCCCGGATACGACACTCGAGGCAACCGTAAAAGTATACGAGATGTTAGGTGCCGAAGTATTCCTGTACTTCACTGTAGATACCTTTGATATTACCGTACGTGTAAATCCTCGTACGACAGCTCGTCCGGGTGATACGATTAAGATTGCGATTGATGCATCAAAGATTCACCTTTTCGACAAAGAGACGCAGGAGACGATTTGTAACTAAGAGATATGGGCAGGATGAAATTCCTGCTGTTGAATAGTAGAAATGCAAAATGTAAAGGGAACTGGCAAAACGCTGTAGTTTCCTTTACATTTTTTTTGAAAAATGATACAATTAGGTGGAAATTTAATCTGATATTTTGAATTGTAAAAAGCAGGAGGTATGATTTTGATTTCAAATCAGATTTTGCAAAATACCATTGATGGTATTAAGGGGATTACAAAAATTGAACTTTTTGTTTTGGATACCGATGGGGGCGTCCTTGCAGAAACGGCAAAGGAAGAATTTACCCATGGGGATGCGGTGAGGGCGTTTGTGGATTCACCGGCAGACAGCCAGACTGTACAGGGTTATCAATTTTTTAAAGTATATGATGTAAATCAGTTAGAATATGTGATTGTGGCAAAAGGCGATGAGGAATTGGCACATACGGTGGGAAGAATTGTGGTGTTCCAGATTCAGAGCCTTTTGGTGGCTTATAAAGAGAGATATGATAAAGACAATTTTATCAAAAATCTGCTGCTGGATAACTTGCTTTTGGTCGACATTTTTAACCGGGCAAAGAAACTTCATATTGAGATGAACGTGCGCAGGGTTGTTTACATTATCGAGACAAGCAAGGAAAAGGATAATGGTGCCTTGGAGACGGTGCGCAGTATGTTTGCCAGCGGGGGAAAAGATTTTATCACAGCGGTGGACGAGAAAAATATTATTCTTGTGAAAGAGTTGTCATCCGGCGAAGAACATGATGATTTGGACAAAACGGCGCAGGTGTTGGTGGATATGCTGAATACGGAGGCAATGTCCCGGGTGCGTGTTGCCTACGGAACCATTATTGATGATTTGAAAGAGGTGTCCCGGTCTTATAAAGAGGCGAAGATGGCACTGGACGTAGGAAAAATTTTCTACAGTGACCGTCACGTCATGGCTTACGGAAACCTCGGAATCGGCAGATTGATTTATCAGTTGCCGCTGCCTTTGTGCAAAATGTTTATCGCAGAAATTTTTGGGGAAAATACGCCAGATCAGTTTGACGAGGAAACACTTGTCACCATTAACCGATTTTTTGAAAATAATTTGAATGTGTCCGAGACCTCAAGACAGCTCTACATTCACCGAAATACTTTGGTATATCGTCTGGATAAGCTGCAAAAGAGTACCGGACTGGACATCCGCACCTTTGAGGATGCCATCACACTGCGGATTGCCCTTATGGTAGTGAAATATATGAATTATTTGGAAACAATTGAATATTAAGATGTTGGGATAGAAAGGAAGTTACAGCGTGGAAAACGAGAAGAAAGAAGTTCCCATTATCGCTTTGGAACATATATCAAAACAGTATTCTACTGGTGTGGACGCACTAAATGACGTGTCTCTCCGCATTAATAAAGGGGAGTTTTGTTTTGTCGTTGGTAAAAGTGGGTCTGGAAAATCCACTTTTATTAAGTTGCTTTTAAAAGAGCTGGAGCCAAGCGGCGGTAAATTATATGTCGGCGGCAGGCAGGTTATGAACTTAAACCGCAAGCAGATTTCCCTTTACCGCAGGCAGATTGGCGTAGTTTTTCAGGATTTCCGCTTGTTGAAAAATAAGACAGTTTATGAAAACATTTCCTTTGCGCAGGAAATTATCGGAATGAATCGGCGGGAGAGTGCAAAAAATGTAGATATTATGCTTGAAATGATGGGGCTGCAGGGCAAAGAGAATGCCTATCCGAATGAATTATCCGGCGGGGAGCAGCAACGTGTGGCGATTGGGAGAGCATTGGTAAACCGTCCGGCAATTCTTCTGGCAGACGAGCCTACGGGAAATCTGGACCCGCAGACAGCGTGGGACATTATGATGCTCCTTCAGGAAGTGAACAAACTGGGAACGACAGTTGTTGTCGTCACACATAATAACGATGTCGTTGATATTATGCAAAAGCGGGTTATCACATTGGAAAAAGGCAATCTAATCAGCGACGAACAAAAAGGCGGTTATCAGTATGAAAGGAATTAATGCACTGAAATACAGCTTGAAACAAGGCTTAATCAGTTTGAGAAAAAATCGTATGTTTACACTGGCGTCCATCGGAACGGTGGCGGCGTGTTTGTTTTTATTTGGTCTTTTTTATTTTGCCATCGGAAATTTTCGTTACATTATGCGGGAGGCAGAAAACTCGGTAGGAGTATCGGTGTTTTTTGAATCCGGGCTGAACGAGGACTCCATTGAAAGCATTGGTGAGGCAATCAAGGCACGTCCGGAGGTAGACCATGTGGAATATGTCTCTGGGGAACAGGCGTGGGAAAACTTTAAAGAAGAAAATTTTAAAGACTCTCCGGATTTGATTGAAAGTTTCGGGGATGACAATCCGTTAAAGGATTCCGCCTCTTATGAGGTATATCTGAAAAGCGTTGACGCACAGGATACACTTGTAGAATATTTGGAAACAGTGGTGGGCGTTCGGGAGGTAAAGCGCTCGGCAGAGATGGCGAAAAGCCTTTCGAGTGTAAGCAATTTTGTGGGAATTGCCTCGTCGATACTGATTCTTGTTCTCTTGTTTGTGTCCATTTTCCTGATTCAGTCTACCATTGCCACCGGAATTGCTGTCCGCAAGCCGGAGATTGCCATTATGCGGTTGATGGGAGCGTCCGATTATTTTATCTGGTCGCCGTTCATTGTGGAGGGTATCGTAATCGGGTTAATCGGTTCGGTGATTCCACTGCTGCTGCTCGTAATCGCTTATGGGAGAATCGTGAACTATGTCAATCAGAGATTTGCGTTATTTACGGAAAATTTATCTTTTTTGACAACGGGTGAAATGATGAAGGTATTGATTCCGGTGTCGCTGCTTTTGGGTGTCGGCATTGGTCTGGTGGGAAGTTTTATTACAGTGAGAAGAAACCTGAATATTTAAAGGAGGAAAGAGGACAATGAGAAAAAAACACATAGTCGTTATCATGGTGGTCCTCTGTGCCGTTTTTTTGTCTCTTACCGGAGATTTATCTCTGGCGGTGAATTATGATACGCAGATTCAAGAGGCAGAGGAGGAAAAGGAGGAGTCTGCCAGCAAAGTGAAGGAACTCCAAGAGGAAATTGAGGAACTGGAAAAAGAAAAGGATGATACTCTTGCCTACATTGAAAAGCTGGACAAAAAGACGGAAAAACTCGAAAAAGAATTGTCTTTAGCGGCAAAGGCGATAAAGAAAACGAAAAAAGAAATCAAAGCGGCTCAGGAGGAATTGGAGGAGTCGGAAAAAACTGCGGAAATACAGTATGATACGATGAAAAAACGCATAAAGTATATGTATGAAAACGGAAATCAGGACTATTTAGATATGGTCTTTACCTCAAAAAATATCGCTGACCTTTTGAACCGGGCAGAGTATGTCGAAAAGATTAGTGATTATGATGAAAAAATGTTTACAGAATACGAAAAAACAAAAAATACCATCGAGGAAAAGACAAAGGAACTGGATAAACAGCTTGTTGCACTGGAAAATTACCAGTACGAACAGGAGGAAGAAAAGAAGGCTCTTCAGGAGTTGAAGAAACAGAAAAAGGAAGAGTTGAAAAACTATAAGAAGAAGGTAAAAAGTTCGAAAAAGCAGTCGGATAAATATGCGGAGCAGGCGGCAAAAGCCGAGGCAGAGGTGGAGAAACTTCTGAAGGCAAAGCAGGAGGAGATTGACAGCCAGAATGGTACCGCTGCCGGGGGAACCGGAGGAGACGGAACACTGGAGTGGCCGCTGAATGCCTCTGGCAGAATTTCTTCCGGCTTTGGACATCGGAGCAGTCCTACGGCGGGTGCCAGCACGTATCACAGGGGATTGGACATTGCGATAACAGCAGGAACTCCGGTGATGGCGGCGGGAGATGGCAAGGTGGTCACTGCCACTTACAGCTCCAGTGCCGGGAATTATGTAATGATTTCTCATGGTGACCGCCTTTATACGGTATATATGCACTGCTCCAGCCTGGCAGTGAGTGAAGGGGATACGGTGACGAAGGGGCAGACGATTGGTTATGTGGGCTCGACCGGAATTTCCACCGGGGCTCACCTCCATTTTGGGGTATCGAAAAACGGTACTTATAAAAATCCTTTAAATTATGTAAAACAGCCATAGGAGTGTGTTTCGTGTGAAAAAAGATAAAAAAATCTTCCTTATGGGAGTATGGTCCGGGGTTCTTGGGGCACTCATTATTTTACTTGTACTGCAATTTTTTCGGGTGATTCCGAGGTGGTGGGATACCTCGCTTTCCGAGGATATTCAGCAGCGGGCGTCGGTGATTGAGAGCTACATTGACAGCTATTATTGGAAAGAGGACGTGTCAGACCAGCAGTTGGCGGACGCTGCCGCCAAAGGTATGGTGACGGCGTTGGGAGACAAGTATTCTGTTTATTATACGGAGGAAGAATACAACGAGGCGATGAATTCCGTAAATGGAGACTACTGTGGAATCGGAGCCACGCTGCGCATGGATGACGAAACGAAGAAAAAATATGTGGAGGAGGTTCAAGAGGGCAAACCGGCTGAAAAGGCGGGGCTGACGGTTGGTGACGAGCTGTTGAAGGTAAACGATACGGATGTTACCAGTCTTAGTTTGTCCGATACGGTAGCACTCATTAAGGGAGAAGAAGGAAAACAGTCGGTGCTTACGATTGTACGCAAAGAAAATGAAAAAGAAGTGCAAAAAGAGATAACCGTTGTGTGCGAGAAGATTGTGACGCAGTCGGTGAATTATAAAATGCTGGATGACCAAATGGGTTACATTCAGATTACTGAATTTGATAAGGAGACATCGGAGCAGTTTAAGAATGCCCTGACCGAGTTGGAAAAACAAAATCAATCCGGTCTGATTATCGATGTAAGGGACAATGGCGGCGGCTCGTTAGATAGCTGCATTGAAATGCTGGACCGGATTCTTCCGGCGGGCAAGCTGATTACGGAGAAAAGCAAATCCGGTGAAAAAGAATATACCTCCACTGATGAGGAACATTTTGACAAACCAATGGTTGTGCTTATCAATGGCAATAGTGCCAGTGCTTCGGAAATTTTTGCCGGAACTTTGCAGGATCGGGGAGCTGCTACGCTGTTGGGGGAGACCAGCTATGGAAAAGGAATTGTCCAGACGATTTTTTCTCTGGAAAAAACCTGCGGCGGCGGTCTGAAACTCACAACCGGAGAATATCTTCTGCCAAGTGGGCGAAGTATTCATGAAAAGGGCTTGACACCGGACGTGGAGACAGCTTATACTGGGACATCGAAGGTAATGGGGGATGAGGATGACAACCAGTTGGAAAAAGCAGGAGAAATTTTAAAGGAAAAATTGACGGATAAATAAAAAAGTGTTAAAATAATGTGAAACTGTTCAAAAAGAAACAAAAAAAGGATACTTTTTGTGTAAAATGGAAAATTTTTGAAAATCTTTTAACGGAATTGTCATTTTTGAAAAATTGTGATATATTACTAACAGAAGGAATGTAATGTAATGAACTTGTAAGGTGATACGATGAGGACGTATTGTTTCAGAACTTGTATGCCGATTAGTCACAGCAGTGACCACAACCGGGAGCATTCCCATCTTCATACAGTGGAGGTTGCCGCTTATGTGCGGTATCGGGACGAAAATGCTGAGCTGGTACGGTTTGGTGACGCAGAGATTTTGATTGAATCCTGTTTAGAGCCATACAAGGAATGTTATTTGAATGATATGGAAAACTTTCAGCAGGATGCGAGTATGGAGCATTTGGGGGAGGTCTTCTTTTTTCTGCTGGATGGAAAGTTAAATGAAAATGATATGTTTTTAGAAAAGTTCGAGATTAGTGAGACTCCACTCAGAACGTACATCATAACGAGAACTGTGTAGGATTATGAAAGGAAGAAAGGCAGGAGGTGCCCTATGAAATGTGTAGGTGAGAGAAAGAATAAGGTTATTAGCGTTGCGGCAGGGTGCGTGTTAGCACTGACTACAGTATTGTCTGTGGCACAGCCGATATTGACAGCGGCGGCTGCGAAAACTGCGGATACAGCCACGGCAGAGAAAACTGCTGTTGAAGTGACGGTGGACGGTGATCTTTCTGATTGGAAGGCGATAGACGAGCTGAAGTCTGAGGACAGCTATATTGAGAGCTGGAAACTGGCAAAGTCCAATGACGGAAAAACCTTATATCTGGC
>CAZFHT010000039.1:0-8707 GCA_964518785.1 uncultured Eubacterium sp. | reverse complement strand
AATATGATGACTGGGATGCGATAGAAAAGACGGAGGCGTCCTGCCCGGAGGAGGCAAACCACGATTATGATTGTCTGGATTCAGTAGCGTGTGTATTTGACGGTGATACCCTTTACATATATCTGAAGGACGGCAAAGACGGTTCCGTTACCGGAGCAGGAACCAGTTCGAATGGGCGGTATGCCATTGTTACGGATATGGGAAGACATCTTGTGTTTGCACTTAGCACGAAGGATGGGGGAACGGTAAGCGGTGTGAAGGGAGCAGAGGTGGCTCACCATGGTAAGCAGTGGGAGATATCGATTCCTGCCAGTGCACTGCCGCTGTACAGTGAGAGTCTCTCTTTTGGATTATATCAACAGGAGCCTTTTATAGCTGATATTATGAATATTCAGGAAAAAGAAGGAACGGCAGGTACTTTTGGCGGCATTACTTATGATGGTCTTTACGGAGACTGGGATGCTTATCCGCATACGCTGATTGAATACGCTGGCAGTGGAACACAGACGGATAAACCGGACGGCGAGGCGGCTTTGTATACCGATGACAGTATTTTGTATGGTCATGTTGTTTCACCGATGGAGGCTCATTTGCTAGAGGGGGGCGGTGAGTTTACTTCAGCCATTTCCATTTGCTTTAACGGAGAACGGGAATATAACGCAGACAAAACGTGGAATTTGTATCCAAGACTGGCAGCTGTGGCAGATGATGGAACGATTACTTGGGTGCAGAACAAAGATAAAGAAGATGAGAAAGACGAGTCGGATACATTGAAATTATCTGACTTGGATAAAGGAACATATGAGTTTTACATTGCGGACGTTCGTGGCGAGTACGACACGAATACACTGAAGAATGTATCGGAATTGAAAGATTATGAACAGTTTTTTGGCAAAATGACGATTACCATTGGGGAGACAGTGGATGAGATGGAATTTTATGTAGATTTGGAAAAAGTGGCAAACTTCTTGTCACACTATAAAGGTTCCACCATTGACGCAAGTGAATTTAAATTGATTGAGGCTCAGTTTGGACGAATTGGACAGCAATGGGTTACTATTGGCGGTACATCCTCCGGTCCTTATATGGGAGTGTCTCTTTGTGTATTGGTTGCCGGAGTCGTGCTGCTTAGACGCAGACGTACGAAGGTGGTGAAAGAATGAACTGGATTTTTCTTATCGTAATAACCGTTATATGGCTCTACATTCTTCGTGTCTTGTCGAAAGCAAAGCTGGAGTTCTGGCATTATCTTTGTGGGGCTATGGGGTTATTCGTTATTATGCTGGTGTCCTTGCGGGGGATCCTCACCATGCCGCTGGCGCGTTGTGTCGCAGCCATAGCGGGCATTTGGGGTTCTCTGACGGACACCTTTGTTGCATATTTCAAATATGGGATTATTTTTATTACGACGGCGACCGGTTCCATGACGTTGCAGATTGACCTTGAATGTTCCGGTCTTATTGAGATTCTTGCCTTTCTTTCTCTGTTGGTGTTTTTCCGGGTATACACTGTTTACGAGAGGATTATTGTGGGCATATTGGGAACCGCTTATATTATGATTGCCAATGCTTTGCGAATCACACTGATTTGCGAGGCGGTTCATTTTTTTGGAACGTCAGCGTATTACGTGGCACATACGTTTATCGGAAGAATCTTTTTCTATGTGCTGACAGTGGTACTTTACTTTTATGTATTTACAAAATCACAAATTATTCAGATGAAAGTGGGGAATTTTACTTATGGGCATAATAAACCGTCTGCTTAATTCTGTTGTGTTTTGGGCTGCGTGGATTATCATTCCTATTATTATGGAAATTATACCCTCGGTTGGAAGTGTTGTTGTTCTGCTAAAAAGACATTACCGCCAGCGGAAAGACTATAAGAAACCGACCGTTTATCCGGAAATTTCACTGATTGTTCCGGTATATAATTCAGAGCAGACCTTATTTGGCTGTATTAAGTCGATTGTGGACAGTGATTATCCTACGGACCGTATTCGTGTTTTCCTTGTAAACAATCAGGGAAAGGATGACAGCTTTTCGGTCTATGCGGAATGTCAGAAGAAGTTTCCAAATCTGGCAATGCAATGGCTGAATTCCCAGCAGGGAAAGTCAAAAGCATTGAATCTGGCATTGTATAACAGTACCGGAAAATATATTATCAATCTGGACAGTGATGGCATGTTGGAAAAATCGGCTCTTACCAATATGGTAGATAAGTTCGAGGCGGACATGGAGCTGAACTGTATGACAGGGGCGATTCTGACAACCCCGGAGCAGATTGAGGAGTACAAGGGCTTTTTTCCTAAGTTACTGCGTAAGCTGGAGTTTATGGAATATGCACAGGCGTTTCTGGCAGGAAGGAGTTATGCCTCGGAGCTGGATAATGTTTATACGCTGTCCGGTGCTTTTTCTGCCTTTCGGAAATCTGCCGTTTTGAAGTCGCAGATGTATAATACTGATACGATTTGTGAGGACACGCAGATTACTTTTCAGATGAAATACGTGTACAAAGAGCGTGTCGAGGTATGTGAGGATGCCATTTACTTTGTTGACCCCATTGAGGGGGTGAATAAATTATACACCCAGAGACAGCGCTGGCAGCGGGGAAGTCTGGAAGTGGCAAAAATGTTCAGCAGCGAGAAATTCAGGCTCACCAGAATTTTCAAAGACATCAATATTAAGACGCTGCTGTATGACCACACCTTTGCTTTCCCTCGAATGATTTGGTATCTGGCATTGATTTGCCTTTTGTGTCTGCATTATTCCGGCAGGGCAATTGTATTAGCTACGGTAATGATTTTTGCCATGTACATTGTAATCGGGTATTTGTATTTCTTCTCTACTGAGTTCTTTTTGCGTGGAACACCGGAGCTGAGAAAATACTACAGCAGGCAGTGGTGGGTTGTTTTGCTGCTCCCGGCATTTAATTTTATTGTATTCTTTATTCGTGTTGCCGGTATTATCAACAGTATCAATACGGACAGTGCATGGAAGACAAGAGATTTGACGGATGAGGGCAAGGCGTTCCGTCAGGTTGTGAAAGAAGATGCCGGATTTTTTCTGGGCAAATTAAGAAAACTAAAGAACCTTGTTAATAAAGAAAAAAAACAGAAACAAAAAAAAGAAGAGGAATCAAAGAAGTCTATTGGCTGGGTTGTCTGTGTCGGTCTGCTCTATTTGATTTCTGTGTTTGTGATTGTTGTCTGCCACTGGATTTACAAGACATACGGTGTCGGGTTGAACGAATTGATTACCACCTTTACCCTGTCGGTCAAAGGTGCCAGCTCGGATGTCGTTCTGACTGCTTTGAAGAATTGTCTGCCACCGATTATTCTGGGGATTGGCGTTTTTGTTTTTCTTCTTCTTTTCAGCAGAAAAAAAGAGAGAAAAATCATTCAGAATGTCTTGTCGGCAGGGGCGGTGCTTTTTGTTTTCGGGGCAGCTTTTTATGTGAACCGCTGCTTTGATGCAGTGGGATATTTTCAGACGAGTGTGGCTCAGTCGAGTATTTATGAAGATTATTACGTAAATCCAAATGACGTTGCCATAACGGCAGATGGAAGTACGAAAAATCTCGTGTATATTTATTTGGAGAGTATGGAAACGACATATGCCTCCATGGATGTGGGGGGAGCACAGCGGGTAAATTATATTCCGAATCTCACGCAGCTTGCAGAGGAAAATGTTTCATTTTCCAGTTCGGATAAACTGGGCGGATTTCACTCTACCAATGGAACGGGAATTACGATGGGGGCTTTGTTCGGTACGACATCCGGTATTCCGTTTAATCTGACTTCGGAAGTAAATGACATGATTAGTCAGGGAAATTTTGCTTCCGGCGTGACGAATCTGGGTGACGTATTACAGTCCAAAGGCTATACACAGGAGTTTTTGTGCGGCTCGGACGGAGATTTCGGCGGAAGAAAAACCTATTTTCAGCAGCATGGCAATTATAATGTTTTTGACCTTTATACAGCGAGAGAAAAAGGGTACATTGATGATGATTATTTTGTCTGGTGGGGCTTTGAGGATAAAATTCTTTTTCAGATTGCCAAAGACGAGCTGACCAGAATGGCAGCAGAGGGAGAGCCGTTTAACTTTACAATGCTTACGGTGGACGCTCACCATATTGATGGCTATCTGTGTGACCTCTGTGGAGACGAATATGAAAATGTAACGGCAAACGTAGTCGCCTGTACGGATAAACAGGTGGGTGAATTTATCCAGTGGTGCAAAGAACAGGATTTTTATGAGAATACTGTCTTTGTTATTACCGGGGACCACCCGCGAATGGATACCTCGCTGGTAGAAGGAAACAGTTACTTTGACCGGACGGTTTATAATTGCATTATCAATGGCACCAATACGGGGCAAGTCAATGACAAAAACCGCATTTTCACGCCGATGGATATGCTGCCTACGGTGTTGTCCTCGATGGGATTTTCTATTGAGGGTGAACGGCTGGGACTCGGAACGAATTTGTTTTCTGACACGAAAACACTGGCAGAGTTAAAAGGCTTTGATTGGCTTGACACCGAACTTTCGAAAACATCACAGTATTATTATAATACTTTTGTGCCGGAGCTGGGAAGTTAAAGAAATGAGGATTGTTATGTTTAAAGGAAAACAGGGAAAAAAGAAAAAAAGAAAAGGACGTAATATTCTTACAGAAACTACGCTGGCGATGATTGTCATGGTTGTCATTTGCTGTCTCTTTACGTGGTATGAAATTTATAATCTGGAGGAGGGACTGATGGATGTATGTGCCAACCAGCAGGATGCCTATGTCCAACTGGTACTGGACCAGATTAACCTGAAGGATAACCGGGACGACGAAGATATTATCGAAGACATTCTTGGTACGCTGGATTCTTCCTCAAATAAATACTGGACGTTTTCTAAAGATAAAGATATGCTTTTTATCAAGGATGTAATCGAGACAAACCGCTATAAAGGACTTACAACAGCCAGCTATTATGATTCATCAAGTGCGAAAAGTTTTCTGGAGGGACTACAGGAAAACAGGGTTATTCACAGAACGATAGCGATTGATGGAAAAGGCTATGTGGCGTCGGGTGTGTCCTTTCAGTATGGGGACGAGGAGTATCGTCTCTGTCTGCTTACAAGTAAAGATGTTATTTTGAACAATAATAAATTTATGGGGGCAAAATTTGAGCTCGTTATTCTGGTTGGCTTTATTTTAATCGTGCTGATGTGTATTTCTATGATTTTTGCCAGAAATCTCGAACAGCTCAGACGACAGAATTTTGAAAAAGGTGAGACGATACAAAGCCTTCAGGGAACAGTGGGACAGTTGAATGAGATGATTTCCCAGAAAGAGCATTATGACACCCGATATCAGGTTTGGAGTAAGGATATGCTGGGAGAGTTTCTCGTAAAGCTGCAAAAGAAATCCATCAAGAAGGTTGTTATGGTACGGCTGTGCTGCATGGATGAAAGTGACCGTTACTTCTTTCTGGAGGAGGCGAGCGTCCTTTTGGATAAGAGAACGCTGCGCTTTGCTGTCGGAGAGAATGACTTCCTTTTACTCTTTTTGCAGTGTGATAAGAACTCGATTCAAAACAGCCTGAAACCACTGCTTAGTCAGGGAACAGTACAAAAGGAAATTGTGGAATTGAATCTGAATAAGGAAGATATGGAGGACTTCATCCGCAAAATAAACGAGGAAGGTTAGAATTATTATGGATGCGAAAATCTTTAGGGAATACCGGCTGAAATTTTACTTGAATGCCAGACATTATATTATTATTAAAGATAATCGGAGCGATACCCATCCTCACACGTGGGAATTTGCATTGACGATTCTTGTGCGTCGGAAGGAATTTGTGGAATTTAAAACATTTGAACAGAAAATCAATGCTTTTCTTGAGGTGTATCAGGACCGGATTCTCAACGAGTTAGCGCCCTTTGACAGCATTTTGCCGACGCTTGAAAATATGGTTGATTATTTTACAAAGAAATTTGTTTTTCTGATTCGGGAAGTTGGCGGCGAGCTGCTGTGCGTGGAGGGCAGCGAGGGACCGTCCCGAACGTATATTGTAGACCTTCGGGATCAGGACGAGAGTATTGACTCCACAGAACATCAGTCGGAAAAAATCTTATCCGACATCATTGACAGTGTACTGGACGATATTATTGATTAGAGGTGTTTTGGTGAAAAAGACGGTTCGAGAGATTGCGTCGGTGTTGATGCCGATTATATTAGGACTTATTGCGGTGGCAGTTGCCATGGCAGTGTGCGGGAGTGGACAGTATCCTTACGGCTCCGACACGATGACTTATCTTCATAAAGGAAATCTTGTTTACCAGTCCATCCGGGAGGGGAACTGGTTTCCTCTATATGACTCCGGGTGGTACAACGGGGTGGATGTTTCCCATTATGGAAATCCGTTCTCCGGATATTTTCTGGCTTTTTGCCAGTGGATTGCCGGGGGGAATGTCACGAACGGATATCTGCTTTTTGTGGGAATTTTGTTTTTTCTCGGTTCCATGGTGTGGTTATTTATCGGAAAAAGAAAAAAAAGAATGTTTCTGGGTTGCGTTCTGGGGATATTGTGGTTCTTTATGCCGAATAATCTTTATGTTTTGTTTTTTGAGGGAAACCTTCCGAGAGCGTTTTGTCTGGCAGTTCTGCCGGCACTGGTCTGCTCTGCCTACGATTATGCCAGAGAGGGAAAATGGTGGGATTTAGTGAGAATTTTGTTGTGCTTTCTCGTTGTTATCCTCTTTGATTTTGATTTCGGCATTATGTGTGTTGTCAGCCTTTTGCTTTTTACAGTGATATCCGGTGTGCTTTGGGGTAAATGGAGAAATTCACTGCAAATGCTCGGAATGGCTCTTATTTCTTTCCTTGTGACAGGACTGGGGACGATTTCTTATCTTTTTTCCTCCGCCGGAATCAGCAAGTCGGAGACAATGAAAAATTATTTTCAAAATCTGCTGAAAACCTTGAACCCGGCAGAGCGTTACACAAGTTTAA
Organism: uncultured Eubacterium sp.; assembly: GCA_964518785.1. Classification (GTDB taxonomy): domain Bacteria; phylum Bacillota; class Clostridia; order Lachnospirales; family Lachnospiraceae; genus Eubacterium_F. Next base: position 1,705 of record CAZFHT010000039.1, on the reverse strand, counting down.
ATGCCTACTATTATTTCGGGCTGGCTGCCTGTCTGCTGGCACTGTTTGGCTTCTTTTGCAGCAGAAGGAAATCCATGCCGGGATTTGCTGTGGGAATATTTCTTTTGCTCAGCACTGCAACTGCTCTGTATCCTTTGATGAAGGTGCTGCCGGGCAGCGACTATCTGTTGATGTGCGAGTACATTTCCATTGGCTTGTGTTTTATTCTGTACGCTTTTTTGACGTGGGATACGCTGCGCAAACCGATTCTTGTTCTTTTCTGCATTTTGCTCGCAGCAGATACCGTTCCCTCGCTGAACCTTGTTTACGGAACGATGAGCGGCGTGTCAGTGGCAGAAAGATTTGATGAGCAGGACGAAGCGACGCTGATAAAGGAAGCGAAGGAAATATCGAACCAGCGCATTGCATTGTTTGATGGCGGCGAACTGGAGTCTATGGGAGCTTATCTCGTATCAGACTATGAAAATGGGAAGGCAGCAGCTTTTGGTGCAGACTATTCCGCAGCCTCTACGACCGGAAATGTGTCGCAGTTAAACCGGGCGCTTACGGCGGGGTTTTACCCGTATGTTTTTGACCGGTGCAAAGAACTGGGAAATGATACAATCCTTATCAAACTTTCCCAGTTGGACACTTATGGAGAGCCGGTGGAAAAACTGGATGCTGCTGCTACAGCGAATGGTTATGAACTGGCGGGAGAAAGTGAATTTTATCGCCTTTATCATTTGAATCAGGAGGGAAATTGGGGGACAGTGACCGATTATCCTGCTATTGGCATTGGCAGTGGGGCAGCCTCTATCGCCTTGGGCTTTCCGGCGGTGGAAGAAGTGTCCGAAACAAATCTGAATGATTTTACTTTTGAAGAATTGTCAAAATATAAAACGATTTATCTGTCTGATTTTACTTATCGTGATAAAGAGAAGGCAGAGGATTTGATTGTAAAACTTAGTGAGGCGGGCGTCCGCATTGTTATACTGGCGGATGGAATCCCGGAGGATACGGCGTCTAAGGCAAAAGAATTTCTCGGCGTTGTGTGCAACAGTATCTCCTTTTCGAATGGATACCCGCTGCTGGATACGGTGGACGGTGTGTTGGACTGCGACCTTTTTCCGTCCGGCTATGAAGATTGGAATACAGTGTATGTCAGCGGTCTTGATGAGACGTGGGGAACGGTTCGGGAGGACAATCTGGACTTGGATTTTTGCGGAACGGTGAAAAATGAAAATATTGTGGTAACCGGACTGAATCTTACGTATTTTTATGCACTGACGAAAGACGAGGGTGTAGGGAATTTTTTATCCCGGCTTACTGACCTTAGCGGAGACGAATTGCCGGAGAGGGAAATTGTTCCACTGAATATTACTTACAATAATAATGCCATTCAAATCACATCCGAGAAGGACAATGTAAATACAACGCTGGCTTATCATAAGATTTTTCGCAGTACCCAGAATTTTGAGCAGGAGAATAATCTGGTTTATGTAAATGCAGGAACGACGGAGATTACGATGAAATATCCGCATTTATATATCGGACTTGCATTAACGGTGCTGGGAATTTTGCTGGCGGCTGCGGAGCTGTATTTTGCCAGAAAAAAATTATAAAATTGTCTTGACATATTCCCAGTCAGGATGTTATACTGGTCAAGCAGTCTTGGAGAGGTGTCCGAGTGGTTTAAGGAGCCGGTCTTGAAAACCGGTGACTCCGA
>CAZFHT010000038.1:0-15420 GCA_964518785.1 uncultured Eubacterium sp. | reverse complement strand
TACCTTGTCATTTTATCATATTTTCCGACTATTTGCGATAAAAACTGAACTTTTCGTCGCTTTTTTAGCGACGAATTATTTTAATCCATACAGTTTTCATTTTGTTTTTCCATTATCTATAACTTTCATATATTTCTTCCGTAGCTGACCGCAGGCAGCGTCTATATCGCTGCCCATCTCTCTCCTTATAGTGACATTTATTCGATTTTTTTCAAGTATTATTTTGAATCTCTCAATATCCGAATCGGCAGAGCGAAGGCAGTCTCTCTCCTTCACCTCATTTAAAGGAATGAGATTGACGTGGCAGCGGACACCGGAGGATTCCAGTTTTCGACATCTTTCCGCCAGCTCTTTTGCGTCCTCCGCCCGGTCATTCACTCCCCGAATCATGCTGTATTCAAATGTAATGCGTCGTCCTGTTTCCTTGAAATAATAAAGACAAGAATCAAAGATTTCATCGATAGAATAGCGTTTTGCCACTGGCATCGTCCTCTGGCGGATCTCATCGTTCGGGGCATGGAGACTGATTGCCAGCGTAATCTGTAAATGCTCCTCTGCCAGCCTTCGTATCTGCTCCACCAGACCGCAGGTAGATACGGTAATGTTCCTCTGACTGATATGAATTCCTTTATCGTTTGACAGCAGACGGATAAACTTGAGCAGGTTATCATAGTTGTCTAAAGGTTCGCCCATCCCCATGACAATCACGTTGGAAACCCGTTCTCCCGTTTCCCTCTGTATTTCGTAAATCTGGGACAGCATCTCTCCCGCTGTCAGATTTCTGGCAAGTCCGGTCAAGGTGGAGGCACAGAACGTACATCCCATGCGGCATCCCACCTGCGAAGAAATGCAGACGCTGTTCCCATGATGGTATTTCATCCAGACACTTTCGATTACGTTGCCGTCCGGCAGAGCAAAGAGGTATTTCGCCGTATCTCCCTTTGCCGATTTCTGTTTTTCCAAAATCGTCACGCCGGATATTTCATAGCTTTCCTTTAAACGATTTCGAAAAGTACCGGAAAGATTGGACATTTCATCAAATGAGCAAACTTGTTTTCCATGAACCCACTCAAACAACTGCTTGCCACGAAAAGCCTTCTCTCCAAAAGACAGTGCAATCTCTTTCAATTCTTCTTCATCACAGTTTCGTATATCCATCCTGCTCTCCATTCACTTAGTTATCTTTAATTAACCTTGCGACAAAAAAACCGTCGCTTTTTTGTATGCCGGGTAACATTTGTAACATTCCCTGCTCTGTCATTTTATTTTGTAACGTGTCTGGGAGAAATTCATTCAGGCTACTTCTGTGCAAGCCAAAATTCTTCTCCAGCCACCGGACATTTTCTTCGTTTTCTGCCTGATTTATCGTGCAAGTGCTGTAAAGGAAGGTGCCATTTGGTTTCAGCATAGAAACGGCGGAACGACAGATTTCCCTCTGCAATTCTACTAGAGAATCCATCTGCTCCATGGCGTGGTACTTAATCTCCGGCTTTCTTCCGATAATGCCGATACCGGAGCAAGGGACATCTGCCAGAACCACATCCATTTTCCCCTCATTTTCCTTATCGCTTTCTCTGGCGTCCCGGCACTGGCACAAAATATTTTCATACTGTAACCGTTCTGCATTTTCTCTAATCTTATCAACCTTAAACTCACTGACGTCACGCGCCGTCAACATTCCCTTTCCGCAAAGCTGAATCAGAGCGTGCATGGATTTCCCACCGGGGGCACTGCAAATGTCCATAACGTTATCTCCCGGACGGATTCCGGCACACCGTACAGGCAGCATGGAGCTTTCATCCTGCACAAAAAACCACCCTTCCGAATACCCCGGCAGCAAGCGGATATCTCCGGCTTTTTCCAGAATCACAGCGTCCTCCATATAAAAACCTCGTTGGCAAGAGATACCTCGTTCTCTCAGCAGTGCCATATATTTTTCCGCTGTAATTTTATTCTCGTCTATATGCAGTGTTACGCTTCCATCCTTTTCAAGAAAAGAGGCAGCGATTTTTTTCGCCGTTTTCTTCCCATACTGACTTATAAAATGGTTCATCAACTCCTCCGGCAGAGAAAAACGAATCCAGTCGTCTTTGATGACAAAAGAATCCTTTTCGCGAACGGCATTTCGCAGAACGCCATTTACAAAGGAGTGATATTTCCCCACGCCTTTTCTCTTTGCCAGCTCCACCGCCTCATTGCAGGAAACTGCCTCCGGCACCTGCTCCATATAACAGATTTCGTACATTGCCATGCGAAGAATGGTCCTCACCGCCGGATTCAATTTCTCCACAGCGAGGGCAGAAACGCTGCCAAGACGGGCGTCCATCTCGATACACCGTTCAATCGTTCCAAAACTGAGTCTTTTCAAAAAATTCTTTTGCTCGGAGACAAGTTTCGGATTTTTCTGCAACACATGATGAAACAATTCATCACTATGTCCCTTTTTTTCCATCGTCTCATATACGATTTCAAAAGCGTAATTTCTCATCCGAGGACTTCTCCTTTTTCCACATGAACACCCCGGAGAAAACTTCCGGCATCCATCCTTTTCTTACCTTCCAACTGTACCTCTAACAGCTCCAGACAGCTTTTTCCGGTCTGGACGGTAAAGCTGTTTTTTCCAATAAAAATGACCGTCCCCGGCTGTTCTCCCGTCTCTTCTTCTGTCACCTTTGCTTTCCAGATTTTCATTGTTTTGCCATGAAATTCCGTAAAGGCACTCGGCCATGAATTCAGCCCTCGGACGTAACGCTCTAATTTATCTGCCTCCCACGAAAAATCCAGTCGTCCCAGCTCCTTCGTCAGCATAGAGGCATACGTACTGTCTTCTTCCTTCTGTTTTACCGGATGTAAATTTCCTTCTTTGACATCTTTAAGCGTCTGCAAAAGAAGATTACTCCCCAGTGCCGCCAATTTGTCATGAAGGGATTCTCCGGTTTCCGTCTCCTCGATTTTGACCTCTTTTTTCAGCAGCATATCTCCGGTATCCAGTCCCACATCCATCTGCATGGTAGTAATTCCGGTTTTTTCATCACCTGCCAGAATCGACCACTGCATGGGAGCCGCCCCGCGCCATCTCGGTAATAACGAGGCGTGAACATTGATACAGCCGTATTTTGGCAGTTCGAGGATTTCCTTAGACAAAATCTGTCCGAAGGCAACGACAACAATGACATCACAGGGAATTTCCCTCAGTGTCCGGACAAATTCAGCGTCCTTCACCCGAACCGGGGTGTAGACCGGAATTTCATTTGCCACTGCCAGCTCCTTAACCGGAGTAAATACCAGCTTGCCGCTTCGTCCCCTTGCTTTATCCGGCTGTGTAACGACAGCCGTAACCTGATGTTCTTCGGAATCAATCAAGCCTTGAAGAACCGGAACAGCAAAGTCCGGTGTCCCCATAAAAATTACTTTCATACTAATCTCCTATCATCAAAACTCTTCCTGGTCGCCAAACTCTTCTTGGAATTCTTCCAGCGTATAAATTTTTCCTTCTGCCTTTTCCACATACAAATGTCCGTCCAAATGCTCAATTTCATGCACCAAAGCACGAGCAAGAAGTTCCTCTCCATGAATGATTCGGGGTTTCATACTCTTGTCCATAGCCTTAACCTTCACTTTGTTTGGTCTTGTAACGATGGCAACTTTATCCGGAACACTGAGACAGCCTTCACTTCCTCTCTGCCTGCCACTCTCCTCCAGAATTTCCGGGTTAATGAGAACAATCGGATTATCTCTGCTCTCCGTCACATCAATGACGGCAATCCTCTTCAAAATCCCCACCTGCGGGGCAGCAAGGCCGACACCATCTGCATGGTACATCGTCTCCAGCATATCCTCAATCAGTTCTTTTGTCTTGTCGGTCATCTCCTTGACCGGTTTACACGTCTTGTTGAGAATATCGTCTCCAATCTCCCTAATATTTCTTAATGCCATTGTTTTTCTCCTTTCAATTTTTCATGTCACTCGTGCATTGCCTGGTAATACTCCCGGCAAAATGCTAATAGCCTGTCATGGGGTTCAAATCGTACTGTATACTCACCGTACTGCCCAGATTTTTACCTGCTTTTTCTAATTCATTTTTTATCATGGTAATGGTCTCCTCGTTTTTTGCCTTCAAGTAAAAAATAAACCGATATCGGTCTTTTGCCTTGCTGAGACCTGCCTCTGTCGGTCCGATTACCGACACTTTATCCTCTCCATACTTCTGAACCTGTTTCGCCAAAAAACAGATCCCCTTCTCTCCCGTCTTTTTATCTTGGGAAGTAACCAGAACCGCCAGCATAATTGAATAGGGCGGATATTTCGCCATGCGTCGGAACAGCAGCTCATTTTCATAAAAATACTCTGCCTGCTGCCGGTGAACCGCCTCGATACAATACTGTTCCGGATTGTACGTCTGAATCACCATCTCGCCCGGCTTTTCTCCCCGACCGGCTCTGCCGCTTGCCTGCATGAGAAGGTCAAACGTTCTCTCATTACTCCGATAATCTCCGGCGTACATCCCCAAATCTGCCGCCAACGCAGCAACCAGCGTAACATTCGGAAAATCATGCCCTTTTACAATCATCTGGGTTCCCACAAGAATGTCGGCATCTCCCCGCCGGAAAGGCTCAAGCACATTCTCATGACCACGTTTTCCTGTCGTCGTATCTCCGTCCATACGGAGTATTTCAGCCTGCGGAAACTGTCGGTGCAGCATCTCCTCCACCTTCTGGGTGCCAAGTCCAAATGCGGCTATATAAGGCGAGCCGCAGGAGGGACAGACCTCCGGCATGGCGACAGCATGTCCACAATAGTGGCAGATTAACGTATCCACGTCCCCCACATGGTTTTTGTGTGCGGTCATGGACACCTCACAATGACTACATTTTAGCACATATCCACAGCTTCGACAAGAAACAAACCCCGCATATCCCCGCCGATTCAAAAAAAGTATCGTCTGCTCACCCTTTTTCAGCCGTTCTTTTATTTTTTCCTGTAACAGACGGCTGAAAACAGAACGGTTTCCTTCTTTTAACTCCTCCCGCAAATCCACCACATGAACCTCCGGCATCCTCGCTCCTTTGGCACGATGTGTGAGACGATACAAATGGTATCTTCCCTCCTTCGCCGCCAGATAGCTCTCGGCAGAGGGTGTCGCTGAGCCGAGTACCACGCTGGAATCCGTCATGGCAGCCCTCCTCAGGGCAACCTCTCTGGCATGGTATTTCGGCGGACTTTCACTTTTATAGCTGTTCTCATGCTCCTCGTCTATCAGAATCAGTCCGAGCCTCTCAAAGGGAACAAAAAGAGCCGACCTTGGTCCAACGATAATGTCCACCTCACCATTTTTCACTCTCTCGTACTGGTCATAGCGCTCTCCATCCGACATTCTTGAATTTAAAATAGACACACGATTTCCAAATCGTTTTTGAAAACGGCTTACCGTCTGATACGTAAGTGCGATTTCCGGAATCAGCACGATTACCTGTCTTCCCTGCAAAAGCACGTGATGAATCATTTCCATGTAAACTTCTGTTTTTCCACTTCCGGTAACTCCATAAAGAAGATACGTTTTTCGTACCCCCGACTTATACTCTTTTGAAAAATGGTCCACGACATCTCTTTGCTCCGGGTTCAAAGCAATCGGCTCTCCACCCTCCCCACAAGGGGAGGATTCTGAAAATGGATTGCGGTACACTTTTTTATCCGTTACAGACAAAATCCCCGCCTTCGCCATTGCGTCAATAACCTGCTTTGTCACACCGTATTTTTTGGACGCCAATCGGGAGGTCATTTGACCTCCCTCTGCCAGCAGTCCCTCCAGCAGCCTTACTTTTGCTTTGAAATGTTTCTCCCTGCACCTCTGTAATTCTTTTTCCACTTCTTCTCTGCTGACAACAAAATTAAGCCAGTGTTCCTCCACTGACTTAATCTGCTTTTTGATTGGCAGTACCGTCTTCAAAGCCTCATTCATAGTAGCACCGTATCGCTCGCGAATCCACGCTGCCAGTTGTAACAACTGACCTTCTACCGGAACATCTCTCTCGTCCACCGAGATAATCTCTTTGATTTTCTCCACCGGCCAATTCGCCGTTTCAGTAAGATTTACGACAAAGCCGGACAATCGGCGGTTCCCTTTTCCAAAAGGAATCGTGATGCGGGTTCCCAAATGGATTTTGGATTCTAACTCCTCCGGTATCCGGTATTGAAATGTACGGTCCAAAGCCTCCACTGAAATATCTATGATTACATCAGCAAACACGCTGTCACTCCTTTGTCAACTTCTCTACCACTTCATCCATCTTCATACCGCGGGAGCCTTTCACAAGAATCCAGTCTCCCGGCTGCATTTTTTCCTCCAAAATCTCCACTGCCTGCTCTCTGTTTTCACAGTGAAACGCAGGAATTTCCGAGTGTTCCGTCACATATCGGTGAATCGCTCTGCTCTCCTCACCTACCGTCACTAAAAGAGACAATTTTCTTCCCTGCTTTTCCTCCTGAATAATAAATCTTCCGATTCCTTCATGCAGTTCGGCAGACTGTTCACCCAACTCCAGCACATCCGCAAGCACAGCAATCTTGCCACCCTTTTCGCTGTAATCAAACAAAGCATGAAGATTACTGTTAATGGAATCCGGGCTGGCATTATAAGTGTCATCAATGACATGAACGCCCCTCGTTTCCTTTACCACGCCTCGCATGGCGAGTGGCTGATAATCCTTCAACGCCGCCTTTGCCTTTTCCAGCGGCACATCATACTGTCGTGCCAGTGCAAGTGCCACCACCGCATTATTTACGTTGTGTACACCCAAAACCGACAGCTCTACCGTTTCTTCTCCGTCCGGATAATGAAAGACAAACCGCTGACCGCCTGCCGTCGTCTCAATGTGGTCGCCGTAATACAGACAGCCCTCCTCTGTACCATAATAAACCGTTTCACACTGTCCCTTGCACAAATCATAGGGAACACAAGTCCGGGACAACTCCTTCAAATCTCCATTTCCACAGACATAAAGAGTTCCGTTCCGGGAGAAATTCGTAATGATTTTCCCTTTTTCCCGGCAAATATTTTCTCTGGAGCCAAGGTTTCCAATATGGGAAACACCAATGTTTGTCATCACCGCTGTCTCTGGTCTGGCGATGTCCACAAGCCGTTCCATCTCGCCCGGCATACTGATTCCCATCTCAAAAACAGCCATCTCCGTCTCGTCATCCAGATAAAACATCATCAGAGACACCCCAATCTGGCTGTTCAGATTGCGAATTGTCTTCAAGGTATGATATTTTTTCTCCATGACGGCACCAATCATTTCCTTCGTAGTCGTCTTTCCCACACTCCCGGTAATACCGATAACCGGAATTGAAAAACCACTCCGATACCAGCGGGCAAAATCCTGCAAAGCCTTCAAGGTATCTTCTACATAAATGCCGGCTCCTTTTTCACCCCGGACAGAATCCTCTGAGAAAAACACGCAGGCAGCTCCCTGTTCCAGTACATTAGGGATAAAACGGTGAGCATCCACCTTTTCTCCTATAATCGGCACAAACAGGCTTCCCGTTCCCGCCTCTCTGGAATCAATCACTACATGATTGACAACGGCGTCTCCGTCTCCCCACACAAGCGTTCCCGATACCGCCTTCACCACATCTGATATTTTTACCGGATTCATAGCAGTCACAGACCGACACTAGTTAGCAGCAATCACATCTGCCATCTCGTAACGGCCATTCTCCTTTCCCTTCAAGAACTTCGCAGCAGAAACAGCACCTTTTCCAAATACCGCCTTACTGTAAGCCGTATGTGAAAAAGTAATCACCTCATCCTTTCCTGCAAAAATTACATCATGGTCTCCGACAATCGTGCCGCCTCGAACAGCAGAAATACCCAATTCTTTCTTTTCTCTCTTCTGTCGTCTCTGGGAACGGTCATAAACATATTCGTACTGATTTCCCATGGCATCATTTACCGAATCTGCCAGTGCCAGTGCGGTTCCGGACGGAGCGTCCAGCTTTTGGTTATGATGTTTTTCCACGATTTCCACATCAAACCCTTCCGTTGCCAGAACTTTTGCCGCATCCTGCACCAGTTTCATCAAAGTATTTATGCCCAAAGACATATTCGCTGATTTTAAAATGGCAGTTCTGTCGGCAGCCGCCTCAATCTCCGCTAACTGCTCCTCGGTATATCCGGTCGTGCAAAGAACAACCGGAACATTTTTTTCTTCGCTGTATTTCAACAGTGCGGTAAGAATTTTAGGCGTGGAAAAATCTATTATCGCATCTGCCTCCACGTCACAGTCCTCAATGCTTTTAAATACCGGATACGTATTTTCCACACTGTCATTCACATCAATTCCGGCTACAATCTCTGCGTCCGGGTCCTCTTTCACAATTCCCGTAATGGTTCTTCCCATAGCACCATTACAGCCACTCATAATAATTCTAGTCATAACGTCCTCCACTTATCTTGTTTCGTAATTTATTTCAATGCAATTCCTACTTTTTTCATCTCTTCTGCCAGCTTAACACTGTTAGATTCCTCCATCTCTGTCAGCGGAAGTCGAAGTCCTCCCACCTCCATGCCCATGAGATTCATCGCCTTCTTAACCGGAATCGGATTCACCTCACTGAACAGTGCCTTAATAAGGTGGAGATATTTCAACTGCAGCTGTCGGCTCTTTTCCACATCACCGTTCATAAAAGAGGCTACAATATCGTGAGTTTCCTGCGGCAGAACATTGGACAATACTGATATTACGCCCTTTCCTCCCAAGGAAAGCACTGCCGTTATCTGGTCATCATTGCCGGAATACAAATCCACTTTGCCATCCCCAAGGCTCATCACCTCGGCAACCTCGGAAATGTCCCCGGTAGCGTCCTTCACACCGACAATGTTCGGAACCTCTGTACACAAATCCACAACGGTCTGCGGTGCAATGCGGGTTCCGGTACGACTTGGCACATTATACAAAATCATTGGAATTTTCACACTGTCAGCAATCGTTTTGTAATGAATTTTCAAGCCATTCTGTGTCGCCTTGTTGTAGTACGGTGTCACAACCAAAAGACCGTCTGCCCCGGCTTTTTCCGCCTCTTTTGACAAGTACACTGCCGATGAGGTGCAGTTTGAACCGGTTCCGGCAATTACCGGGATTCGTTTTTTCGTCACCTCACAAGTAAACCGGATACACTCCAGATGCTCCTCGTCGCTGAGGGTGGACGCCTCGCCCGTCGTTCCGCAAATAATAACAGCGTCCGTACCATGGCTAATCTGGAACTCCAGAACCTCCTCCAGCTTGTCGTAATTCACACTACCATCCATATTCATCGGCGTAACAAGTGCTACACCTGCTCCTGTAAAAATAGACATTTTTCCCATTCCTTTCTTTGTAAAAAAATATGCTTTTTCCCCATCATATGACAAAGAAGGAGCTGACACCACGTGCCAACTCCTTCCATACATTCCATACTATGAGTAGCACTCCATCATAAGATGACAGTCACATAGTTCTTCACCATGCGCCCAGAAAATGAATGAACAGGCAATCATTCTCTTCGGCGGACCTTCCTTTCATAAATCTTCTACCGCGCCTGACACGTCCGATTTACTACTGATAAAATCCGCGCCTCTACCTACATAGGTAAGGATAACATGATTCCATACGAAGGTCAAGTATTATCTTTTACTGACCTAATCTCGCAAATCACATCAATATACGGAATCATTTCCTCATCCAGACTGTTTCCTGTGATAATCAGTTTCTTATAATCGCCGTCAAACTGCAACAGCTCAATAACATCCCTAGTTTCCAATATCCCCAAGTCAACCAGTCCCAACAGTTCATCCAAAATGATTACATCACTTTGTCCTGTCTCAATTACTTTTTTGGCGTAATTGAATCCATTTAATATGTTTTGTTTTTCCTCTTCCTTTTCCTGAAGGGATAAATCACAATAACTACATTCAGATTGATCAAACCGGAAAATCTGTACATCCGGCTCCAGCCTGCTCAAAATTTGAAATTCATCTGCAATTTTTCCTTTCAAAAATTGAATAATGGTAATGTGCTGGTCTTCTCCAGCCTCACGTAATGCCTGCCCAATCGCTGCCGAAGTTTTCCCCTTTCCCAGACCATAAAACGCCTGAACAATTCTTGTATCCATGTCTTTATTCCTTTCTGAAATTTACATACGGACACAATTATAACACATTTTCTATTTTTTTCAAATCAAATTTCCGCCGGCCTCAGGAATTTCCGATGCCGCCGTAATGTCAACGCTCTCCTCCACACGCTCTAACTTACTCACAGATATTTCATAAGCAACTCTGGTTTCGTACTGCTCATTTCCTATCTGCTTTTGGTATTCGCGGCTTTGAATCCGTCCCCACAACTGAACGTGTTCTCCCACTTCAAATCCATCCGCATAGCGGGCGTTTCTCCCCCAGCAAATGCATGGAATATAATCCGATTTACCATAAGGGCGGTTTACCGCCATCAAAAGGTCTGCAATCTCTCTGCCAAGCGGTGTCTTGCGGTACACCGGAGGTTTGCAGAGATAACCATCCAAAAATATATAATTTGGTTTCTCACTTTCTTTTTCCACTTCATCAACTCTTAAATCCCTTACAAATACAGAAAGCACAAGTCGGTTTCTGGTTTCCTCATGCCGGTTATAGGACCGGAACTGACCGCTTGCCTCCATAAAACATCCCCGATAATCTTTTGTTACATCAACAAGGCGCTCTGAAATCATAAGCGGTATCGTATCGTACACATCACTTAGTCTTTTTACGGAAAGCTGCAATACATAGAATCCCTCTCCGTACACTTCATGACTAAAAGTAAACTCACTTATCACCTCGCCATACACATTTACCTGATTGTTCCCTAAAATCATATCTGTCATTCCTAATGACCCCCTTCGTTTATTCGCCCAAAAATGGACTTTTTTCTATACATAGTATATATATGAGGATACAATGTATTTTAGAACAAATTATTAAATGAATTACAGTAAACTTTTCAGTATCTCTAATACCCCATTTTCACCATAGCCTTTACACTCATGGGTTGCTTTTTCCTTCACCTCTGCTCTGGCGTTAGACACTGCGTAACTTTTCTCTGCCAGTGAAAACATTTCCATGTCATTCTGATTATCACCAAACACAATTGTCTCCGACGGCTGTATTGAAAAATGCTCCTGCATAAAAGCTACTGCCGAACCCTTTCCGGCATCTGCCGGCACACAATCCAGCCACTGGATTCCGGCAAGACTCAGCTTGACCTGATTCTCCCATTTCGGACGAAACCATGGAGCTGTCAACTCCTCTGCCCGATTGCGGTGATATACGGATACCTTCACGATATCATCCTCTACATCACGAATCAAATCCGGAACCGCCGCCATGTCATAACCGTAGCCTTCCACCATCCAACGGTACAATTCGCTGTCTTCGCTTTTGCAATACGCCCGCTTTGTTCCGCAGACCATGACATCACACAAATCGATTTTTTCGGCATCCCGGATTAAAGCATTTGCTGTGTCTCTCGGCAACGTTTTGGCAAACAACAGCGTTTTATTTTCATAGACGTCACTGCCTCCGTCACAGGCATAATACAGCTCCTCCGCTATCGGTTTGAACAGTTTGGCAATACTTAGTCTCTGTCTCCCGCTGCAAGCCATGAACTTCACCCCCCGCTGAACGAGTTGGTGAATCACCGTATAATATTCCGGGTTCAAAGCACCATATCCCTTACCGTCTCCTACCAGTGTGCCGTCAATATCTGACACAATCAGCTTAACCATGTCATAATCCTCGCTTTTCCATCTACCGCCTAATATAGAAAAAGGACCGCACAAAAGAAGTCAACTTCCTGCGGTCCTTTGTGCTGTACAATGCGGATAGATAAAACTGTGTGATTGATTAGTTGTTAATCAGTTTATCTTCACCATTCCAACTGTACAACTTACGAATCTCTTCACCAACAACTTCTGATGGATGCTCGGAGGCAAGTTTTCTCATTGCCTTAAAGTGAGCCTGTCCTACTGCCTCAGACATATCCAACAGGAATTCCTTTGCAAAAGAACCATCCTGAATGTCGGAAAGGATTTTTTTCATTGTCTTTTTCGTCTCTTCCGTAATAATCTTTGGTCCGGTAATATAATCGCCATACTCAGCGGTATTGGAGATGGAATATCTCATGCCTGCGAAACCACTCTGGTAAATCAGGTCTACAATCAGCTTCATCTCATGAATACACTCAAAGTAAGCATTTCTCGGGTCATAACCAGCCTCGCACAAAGTCTCAAAGCCAGCCTGCATCAAGGCACAGACACCACCACAAAGAACTGCCTGCTCACCGAACAAATCTGTCTCTGTCTCGGTACGGAATGTCGTCTCCAGAACACCGGCTCTTGCACCGCCGATTGCCAATGCATATGCCAAAGCCTTCTCCTGAGCTTTTCCGGTTGCATCCTGATGTACGGCAATCAGACATGGTACGCCCTTGCCTGCCTGATACTCACTGCGAACAGTATGTCCCGGTCCTTTCGGCGCAATCATAGTAACGTCTACGTCTGCCGGAGGAACAATCTGGTTAAAGTGAATATTGAAACCATGAGCGAACATCAGCATATTGCCCGGCTCAAGATTTGGCTCAATCGACTCTTTGTACAAAGCAGCCTGTTTCTCATCGTTAATAAGAATCATGATAACATCTGCTTTTTTCGCAGCCTCTGCCGCTGTATATACTTCAAAGCCCTGCTCCTCTGCTCTCTTCCATGATTTTGAACCCTCGTACAATCCGATAATTACATTACAACCGGATTCCTTTGCATTCAATGCGTGAGCATGGCCCTGACTACCATATCCGATTACGGCGATGGTCTGTCCATCCAATGCTGCTAAGTTACAGTCATCCTGATAAAAAATCTTTGCATCTGACATTTTTACAGCCTCCTAAAAAAATTTGTATTTAAAGCCTCACAGACAGGCATTTTCATAAAATGCCCTCTGGGAATGGTTTTTAAAGTTATTATGTTCTTTACGGTTCGTCGAAAAATCCTCTCGCAAGACCGGAAATTCCGGTACGAACCAGTTCCTTAATCTCGTAACCTTCAATCAGTTTAATAAAAGCGTCCAGCTTTGCCTGATTACCCGTCAGCTCAATCATCAGAGAAGTATCTGCTACGTCCACAATCTTGGCACGAAAAATATCTACAATGGCATTAATCGCCGGACGAGCCTCCCGGTCTGCCTCCACCTTTACAAGAATCAGTTCCCGGCAGACACTTGCCTCTCCGGTAAGCTGTTTCACTGATTTTACGTCCTCCAGCTTATTTACCTGTTTTTCAATCTGTTCCAGAATGATATCATCTCCGGTGACCGAGACGGTCATACGGGAAAAAGCGGGATTTTCAGTCTCCCCTACGGTCAGACTGTCAATGTTGTAACCGCGGCGGCTGAAAAGTCCTGCCACACGACTCAACACACCGGAAGTGTTATTTACTAAAATGGATAGAACTACTTTACTCACCAGTCCTCTCCTCCTTCATGTCATAATCAAAATATCAAAAACACACCCTTATTATTTTATCAATATGAAACGACCTTGTCAACTATTGAAGATGAAATTTTTAAGGGCTGTTTTGTTGGCATCCAAATCCGGAACAAGGCAGTCCTGACCGTTAATCGTTTGACTTGTGTAGCCTCCCTCAATCGGAATTACATATTGATTCACCTCTGTAGTCCCCATCTGGACAGCGGCAAGCATATAAGAATAAATCTTTTTCTTGGACAAGTCAGTTGTTATATTCGGCAGAACAACCTCTGCCAACTTAACTAATTCCTCCGGCGACATTGTTTTCGCTTTTTTTACAATTGCCTGCATAACCAGTCTCTGTCTCTCGGTACGACCATAATCGTCCCCCTTGCCGCTGGCTGTATACACACCGGGATAACGTCCGTTCGCCTGTTTTTTCCCATGCCGGATACGGCAGTACCCAAGTGCCTGATAGCCATTAAAGGTCTGGGTGCCTTCTTTTACCTTGCGGTATTTTCTCCGCTTGATATAATTCGTCGTGCGAAGTCCCTCTGCCTCCGATTCCGTCAGCGTCACCTCCACACCGCCAATCTCATCAATTACATTGACAAAGGCGTCAAAATTCACTTCTGCATAACCGTCCATGCTGATACCAAAGTTTTCCGCAATTGTCTTGTACAGCAGCTTAATTCCGCCATAGGAATACGCCGCATTTAATTTATTGCCGCCATATCCCGGAATTTCCACATAAAGGTCCCTCATAAGAGACGTAACCTTTAACTTGTTATTTTTAACATCCAACGTGGCAATCATCATGGAATCCGAACGGCGTTCCACATCTGAATCCTGCTCATCATTATTTTTATCTGCACCGACTAAAAGAATGTTGATAACGTCCTCATCTGAATCCAGTTTGTACTGTGAAAGATCCACACTGGACAGAGTATCTTCGTCATCAAAATTTATAAGTCCAAGCATAGCGTCACTTTTATGAACAACCGTAGCCGCCACACTTCCCAGTGCCATCGATAAAATCACGCCAAGGGCAAGAAAAATTCTCCCCACAACTTTTCCTTTTCCCTTTTTCTTTGTGTTTCCCATACCAATCTCCATTCCTATGTATTCGTATTTTCTGATGGGGCAGGCAATCCGCTAAATAAGTAAAAACAGCCCCAGATTCCGCACAAATCCGCTTTTTGTAAAGCCATATTTCAGCATATACCGACGTCTGCTCCACCATCCGGCATCACTCATTCCGGCAAATTTCTCCGCAATTTCCCGCTGCGTCTCACTCATTTCATCTCCATAGAGCCGTAAAAAAGCGTCTCCCTGACGATAGGAGGCTTGCAGCACCTCTCTCTGCCTTTGCACCGACGCCAGCCGCTGTTTGACATAGCTGCCGTAAGAGCTGCCGCCAATCAGATTGCCGCTGTGCTGGCGATATAGCAAAGTCGGCTCACGCAAATAAACAATCCGCCCAAAATGACTGCAAATCAGAGCCAGCCACCAGTCATGAACCCGAATCTGCTCCGGCAGTTCCTTCAGATAAGAGACAATTCGGTGATTCACCATCACTGTACATCCAATAACCTTATTTTCCATAAAAAGATGGGCAGTGTCAACCTTTTTTGTGTCTAAATGACTGTTTTCATGAAAACATCCTGTCGTTTTCTGTGTTTCGCTGTCATAATTGACCGCATCCGTATACACCAAAATCGGTTTTTGAGGATATTGTTTTTCCTCCTCCTTCATGGCTCGCAGCGTAATCTCCACCTTGTCCGGATTCCATATATCATCCTGGTCGCACAGCATGACATAAGGCTCCTCACTCCGCTGCACTGCCTCAAGAAAATTTTTTACATACCCTTTATTCTCCTCATTGCGGTGAAGA
>CAZFHT010000037.1:0-15500 GCA_964518785.1 uncultured Eubacterium sp. | reverse complement strand
GATCCTTGAACACCCATCCATCAGCAAGGATTTCCTTTTCCATCTCTCTTGGTTTCATTGGCATATTGCTTTCCTCCTTGCACTATTATAATAACACGCAATACGCATAAAGTAAATACGCATAGAAAAATATGCACAAGAAAATATAAGAGAGACACTCATATTCTAGTATATGCTGGAGAGGTCTGCCTTATTCCTCCGAGCTGGCAGCATATTTTTTGTTTTGATCACGTTCCATCGTCTAACCTATGGCACGAATAATCTTTCAAATATCATTCATCAAATTCTCTCAAATCGTTACCAATTCTTACATCAAAATACCAATTATTACGAATTGGATATTTTTTTGACAGTAAACCCAATATATGGTATCATAATTACGCAATTTAAAATTCACAAATATTTCATTTTTTTGTGAAAAACTGAAAAAACAGGGATAGGAAAATGGAGGGAAAGAATATGAAAAGCAAAGCATGTGTTACTTTGTTAATCACTGCACTGACCGTCGGCAGTGTTCAAATTTCAACGGCACCGACAGCATCCGCAGCCAGTAAGGATGTAAAACTGGCAAAGAGTTCTGCGACGCTGAAGATTCAGACGAGCAGTAAAGGAACGACCTATGGAACTACAAGTATTAAAGTGAAGGTAGCAAAAGGTGTCAAAATCAAAAAGATTCAGTACAAAGCAAAGAAAAAAGGCATTGTAAGTGTTTCTTCAAAAGGAAAAATAAAGGCGAAGAAAAAAGGAAATACAACCATTACAGTGTCGGTGAAGTACAAAAAGAAGGGCAAATCAAAGTCTAAAAATCTTACTTTCAAAGTAAAAGTTGTGAAGAAGACAGCGAGTGATACAACATCGCAGACGACCTCAACTCCTGCAAACGGAAACGGTGCAGCAAATGGTACAACATCATCAAATGGCTCAAGTACGGCAAATCCGTCAAACACGACAAATGCATCGAGTGCACCAACAAATACACCAGCACCTACGACAAATACATCAAATTCAACAAGTACACCAGAACCTACGAAATCGTCAGATTCGGCAGCAGAGGAAACTCCGGATTCATCACTGCCGACTAGCGGACCGGGAATTGACGAACCCGGACTTTATGACATTACGACAAAAAAACAGACTAGTTGGAGTGATTTGGTGCAAGATGGAATTATTAGGATGTTAGATGATGGTGTGCTTAAAGCTGTTTCTACCGAAATTACGGGATCGTTAGTATTGGATAATAGTGTGACAAATATAGGATATTCTGCACTTATTGACCATAGTGGATTAACGAGTATCACGATACCGGATGGCGTGACAAGTATAGGCGTTGATGCATTTGCTGGCTGTAGTGGGTTAACGAGTGTTATGATACCAAAGGGCGTGACAAGTATAGGAGATTATGCATTTGCTGGCTGTAGTGGGTTGACGAGTATCACAGTAAATTCGGAAAATGCAGTATATGACAGTAGAAATAACTGTAACGCAATTATAGAAAAAGAAACAAACACATTAATTTTTGGTTGCAAAACTACAACAATCCTGGACAGCGTGGCGAGTATAAGAAGTTATGCATTTGATGGCTGTAGTGGGTTAACGAGTGTTATGATACCAAAGGGCGTGACAAGTATAGGCGTTGATGCATTTGACGGCTGTAGCGGGTTGACGAGTATCACAGTAAATTCGGAAAATACAGTATATGACAGTAGAAATAACTGTAACGCAATTATAGAAAAAGAAACAAATACTTTGGTTCGAGGATGTAAAAATACTATAATACCAGATGGCGTGACAAGTATAGGCGTTGCTGCATTTGCTGGCTGTAGTGGGTTAACGAGTGTTATGATACCAAAGGGCGTGACAAGTATAGGAGATTCTGCATTTTCTGACTGTAGTGGTTTGACGAGTATAGATATCCCGGATAGCGTGATAAGTATAGGAGGATATGCATTTTTCTACTGTAGTGGTTTGACGAGTATAGATATCCCGGATAGCGTGATAAGTATAGGAGGAGATGCATTTTCTGACTGTAGCGGGTTAACGAGTATCACGATACCAAAGGGCGTGACAAGTATAGGAGATTATGCATTTGATGGAGTAAAGAAAGTTATTTATCAAGGAACATCAGAGAATGCTCCTTCCGGAGCACCTTGGGGTGCAGACGAAGTGGTTTACGAGCAAACAAGTGAAACCACTAACGTTGCGGAGTAACAATATGAAAAAACCATAGAATTGTTTCTTGTCAATTCCTCCTGTATCCATTACAATGGATTTTATACAGGAGGAATTTTTATGTCACAGAAACAGATTTTTGATACGCACAGCCACTATGACGACAGTGTTTTTGACGAGGACAGGGAGGAGTTGCTCCTCGGTCTGCGAGAGAAAGGCGTGGGGCGTCTGGTCAATGTGGGTGCTGAGATGGGCGGCTGCAAAAAGGCGTTAGCACTGGCGGAAAAATACGATTTTGTCTATGCGGCTCTCGGTGTACATCCGAGTGAGGTGGAAACACTTACGGAGGAGGACATGGATTGGATTCGCAGCCATGCCGGGGATGAGAAGGTGGTCGCCATTGGCGAGATTGGTTTGGACTATCACTGGCAGGAGCCGTCGCCGGAGATTCAGAAGAAATGGTTTCTGCGTCAGATTGAACTGGCAAAGGAAGTAAAGCTGCCGATTATCATTCACAGCAGAGAGGCGGCAGAGGATACAATGCAGATAATAAAAGAAACAAGAGCATTTGAATGTGGCGGCGTTATTCACTGCTATTCCTACTCACCGGAGATGGCGAAGGAGTACACAAAGATGGGCTTTTATATCGGTGTCGGCGGTGTGGTGACATTTAAAAATGCGAAGAAACTTGTTCGGACGGTGAGGGAAATTCCCCTTGAGAGAATTGTTCTGGAAACGGACTGTCCGTATCTTTCACCGGAGCCGCACCGGGGAACCCGCAACGACTCCTCCCGGCTGACTTATGTGGTGGAAAAAGTGGCTGAATTAAAGGAAACTACGGCACAAGAGGTAATCCGTATTACGACAGAGAACGCAGAAAAGTTATACCATTTGGTGTAAAAGGCTGGCGGGAAAGGATATTTATTTTGGCAAAGTTAGGTAATCCGCAGGAGACGATACAAGTCCTGCAAAAACATGATTTTCATTTTCGGAAAAAATATGGACAGAATTTTTTGATTGATACGCATGTGCTGGACAAAATTGTGGATGCGGCACAAGTGACGGAGGAGGACTTTGTTCTGGAAATCGGACCGGGAATCGGCACTCTTACCCAGTACCTTTGTGAGCGTGCGAGAAAAGTGCTGGCGGTGGAGATTGATGCGAAACTCATTCCTATTTTGCAGGAGACACTGGCAGAGTACGATAATGTCAGCATTGTTCAAGGGGACATTCTTCAGCAGGATATTCAGGCGATTGCGGATGAGTTTAATGACGGCAGGCCGATTAAGGTTGTGGCAAATCTTCCTTATTACATTACGACGCCGATTATCATGGAGCTTTTTGAGAGCCATGTTCCACTGGCAAATGTGACGGTGATGGTGCAGAAGGAAGTGGCAGAACGAATGCAGGCAGCACCGGGGACAAAGGAGTATGGTGCGCTTTCTCTGGCAGTGCAGTATTATGCAAAACCGTATCTTGCTGCAAATGTGCCGCCGAATTGCTTTATGCCCCGCCCGAATGTGGGGAGTGCGGTGATTCGTCTGGAATGTCTGGAGAGAACACCAATCCACGTAGTCGACGAAAAACTGATGTTTCGCCTGATTCGTGCCTCTTTTAACCAGAGGAGAAAGACTTTGTTAAATGGTATCAGCAATAGTGGAGAATTGGATTTTAAGAAAGACGAAATCGCTTATGCCATTGAAAAAATCGGTCAGCCTCCGGCGATTCGAGGGGAAAAGCTGGGGCTGTCGGAATTTGCGGCACTGGCAAATGTTTTGACGGAATTAAGATTGAAGAATAATTGATTTTTCCCGGCATACACTGATAGTAAAAATTGCCGGAGGTACAGCAATGGGGAAAATCAAAGTCTGGGTGCTGGGATTGCTTCTGTTCAGCCTCCTCACCGGGTGCGAGTCGGTTCACACCGAGAGCAGCCGGGGTGAGGACTGGGACTATACGGTAGTTCCAACTGCCGATATACCGGAGGATTTTCAGACGGAAATTCAAGAAAAAAAGGTTAATTCATTTCAAATGACTTATGATGACGGAGAGTATCTTTATATAGCTGTTGGCTATGGAGAGCAGGAAAGCGGCGGCTACAGCATACAGGTTGAAGGATTGTACGAAAAGGGTGAGGATTTGTGTCTTGAGACAACTCTCACTGGTCCGGGGGAAGATGTGGTAGTAAGCGATAAGGCGAGCTTTCCGTATTTGGTTGTAAAAACCAAGAAGACAGAGAAAAATGTAGTGTTTGACCAGTGAGAGGAGGAAGAATTAAAGATATAACCGTTTGTGATTCCGATAGCGGTTTCGACGGTACATAATATCGTGAAACAAGACGACCTCGATCATATCCCGGAGAAGATTATCCTCTCCCCGGTATGCATCGGGGTATTTTTCACGAAAATCCTTCAAAATGCCCGCAGCCATAATTTGAAGTGCTGTTTTATCCGGGTAGGCGTCAAACATCAGGCTTCCTTCGTATTCCATCTGGTCACATTGTTCCTCTACAAATTCGCTAATCTGACGGGTAATCTTTGGATAAAGGTATTTGAGATAGGAGTTGTCTTCTTCTAATTCCCACAGTTTTGTGTTGCCCGGTGCCGGAGCAATGGCAGGGATTGCGGGTTTTTCAAAAGAAAACAGAAAATCCGGATTGTCGTAATAAATCATTCCTGTCTCCCAGTTCTTTTTACTTTATTGTATGTGGAGAAAAAAATTATGTGTATGCCTTGCACTTTTTGGGAATAGCCGTTAAAATAAAACAAATAGACAAGTATAATAAGAAGAGGTCGTATCATGGTGAAAAAAATCTATAAGTCAGTTGCACTTTTTTTAATTTTTCTCGGAGCTTTATTTTTTTTCGGAACCCGTATGGAATCGGATGTCCATGACTTGGGCACCAGCCGGGATTTGGGGGAGGAGACATTTCCCTATGTGCAGTTAGAGACACAGGGGCAGATTGTCGGCACTCTGTATGGCTACAGTGCGCCCATGGAGGCAAATATTCTTCGGGAATCCATGATACCGCTGTCTCAGGACAAAAAGATTCTTGTCATGATGGGGGACGCTGAGTCCCGGCTCACCTCCCTCAGTTATGAAATTGTCGATAAGGAAAGCGGAGAAGTTTATGTGACGGGTGATAAGACCGCCGTTGCCGAGGGGCAAAAACAGGTAGAGCTGACGCTGAATTACAACTTTGCCACCAGTACCGAATACATTCTGGATTTGATTGGGGTGTCCAGTGAAGGACGAAAGATTCACTATTATTCCCGCATTAAATATTATCTGGACGATTCTCATTTAGAAGAAAAAATGAATTTCGCCAAAAAGATTCACAAAATGACTTTTCAGAAAAGTAAGAGTGAGGAGTTGGAAAATTATCTGGAGACAAGCGGGGATAATCCGAATTCTTCTTTTGCTGCTGTGGACATCACTTCGGATTCGGACATGGTTACATGGGGGACGTTGTCTCCGGAGGTGATATCGGACGAATATGTGACAGTGAAGGAATATAACATGGAGACGGCGTGTATCCAGTACAATTATTTTGTCAAGGCAACTACGGATTCGGGAGAAGAAATTTATCATGTAAAAGAATTTTACCGGATAAGATACGCCAGCGGACATAATTATCTGCTGAACTTTGACCGCCGGATGGAGGCGGAATTTGACACCGGCCTTGCCAGTACGAAAAGCAGCCAGTTAAAGGTGGGAATCACCAGTGAAACGGATGGAAATATGCTCAGCAACAAGGAGGAGAATGTGCTGTATTTTGCCAGAGGCGGTGAGCTGTATCGGTATGATATGACACAAAATCAGATGATGAAAATTTACTCCATGCACAGCAAAGACTCCTCTTATGGGTATCGTGCCTATGACGAATACGCACTCCGGCTTATGAAGGTGGACGAGGAGGGCAATCTTTACTTTTGTGCTTATGGGTATTTTCCTCGCGGCTCTTATGAGGGAGACGTGGCGGTTGTCCTCTATGAGTACACTGCAAAGGGGGAACTGTGTGAGCTGGTTTATATGCCGAGCAGTACCACTTACCAGCAGTTGAAGGAGGATTTTGAAGAATACGGATATGTCAGCAGCCGGGGGATTTATTATTTCACTGTGGCAAATACCGTTTATGCCTACAATATTTCGGGCAAGCGTCTGGAAAAGCTCGCAGAGAATGTAAAAAGCAGCTCGTTTATGACGATGGAAAAAGCGAACTGCTATGTCTGGTCGTCCAATCTCAGCACCGGCTATGGGGAGAGCATTACCATTTACAATTTGGAGACGGACGAAAAGCAGATTATTTACCGCCCGGATGAAAATACGGATATTCGCCTTCTTGGGGTGATTGATGAAAATATTGTTTACGGCTATGTGAAGAAATCGGACATTACGAAAAGTAAAGACGGTTCTAAGGTTGTTCCCTGCTATGAATTATACATTGCCGATACCAGCGGTAAAGAGGTGAAAAAGTTCACATGGGGAACGGACTATGTTCAGAGTATCCGTTCCAATGGAAATGTAATCAGTGTGGTGCTGTGCCAAAAGAACAGCAGCGGGGTTTTTGAAAAGTCGAGAGAGGACAGTATTTCGAACCAGTCCCAGACGACGACGGAGAAATTTAAATATACTTCTCGTGTTACGAACAAGTCATTGACCGAGTGGTACATTCAATTCCCGGACAGCTTTACGATGGAAAAAGTTCCGACGGTGGCGGAAGGACCGCAGTCGCTCTTGTCAACAGACCGCTTTGTCCGTTTGGAGCAGCCGGGTATTACGAAGTATTATGTATCTGCACTGGGACGGATTACCGGCTCTTATGAGAGTGCAAGGCAGGCAATTAAGACAGCGGATGAGCAGATGGGCGTGGTCATATCCAGCGACCATCAGGTTGTGTGGGAGAGAAGCGGAAGTTTTCTGCAAAATACGATTGGCGGCATGGAGATACAAAGGCAGGAGGACGGAGTTTCTAATCTGGCGGCGTGTGCTTACATGGTGCTGAAATTAAATCACGTGTCGGTGGACGCAAAGGAGCTGTCTGCCAAGGATAAATCCGTTTATGATATGCTGGCGGAATATATGCCGAACCCGGTGAATCTCAAGGGCTGTACACTGGAGCAGGTGTTGTACTTTGTCAGCAGCAATAAGGCGGTGATTGCCATGGTGAATGATGATGAGGCGGTGGTAATCGAAGGCTACACGTCCACTCAGTTATATTTGCTGAATCCGAAAACCGGACGGGAGGCAACGGTGAAACGGACGGAGTATGAGAAAATATTTAAGGCAGCAGGAAATTGTTTTATCAGTTATATGAATACACAAGTGTAAAGGGGGATGACTATGGAATTGATTCGTCAGGCGACAGAGGCAAGAAAAAATGCTTACGCACCTTATTCCGGGTTTACGGTAGGAGCAGCACTGGAATGTGAGGACGGCACTGTTTATCTCGGCTGCAACATTGAAAATGCTGCCTACACCCCTACGAATTGTGCGGAGAGAACGGCTTTTTTTAAGGCGGTCAGCGAGGGAAAAAGAAACTTTCGCCGGATTGCTATTGTGGGAGGACGAGAGGGTGAGATGGCTGCCCCTTCACCTTGCGGTGTATGTCTACAGGTCATGGCGGAATTTTGCCAGCCGGATAAATTTGAAATCATCATGGCAGCAAACGAAGAAAAATACACGATAAAAAAACTGGGAGAGTTACTGCCGTTTGGCTTTTCGTTATAACATCGCAGTTTTGAAATGGAGGAAAACATGGAGTTACCGATTAAGTTTTGTCAGGAAATGCAACGGATTCTGGGCGAGGAATACGAGGATTACTTAAATTCTATGGAGGATTCCAGAAAATACGGACTGCGGGTAAATACGGCAAAGATATCTGTGGAGGAGTTTGAAAAAATTGCTCCGTTTCCCTTGACGAAAATTCCATATGTGGATAATGGATTTTATTATGACAGTGAAATACAGCCGGCAAAACATCCGTATTATTTTGCCGGACTTTATTATTTACAAGACCCCAGTGCGATGACACCGGCGTCCCGACTCCCGGTGGAAAAGGGAGATGTGGTGCTGGACCTCTGTGCGGCGCCGGGCGGAAAGGCGACTGAGCTGGCGGCGAAGCTGGGCGGTACGGGATTGCTGATTGCCAACGATATCAGCAGTAAGCGGGCGAAAGCCTTACTAAAAAATATTGAGCTGTTCGGCGTGGAAAATAGCTTTATTGTCACAGAATATCCTCAGAAACTGCAAGAGTATTTTACCGGATTTTTTGACAAAATATTGATTGACGCACCTTGCTCCGGGGAGGGAATGTTCCGCAAAGAGCCTTCCATGGTGAAGGCTTGGGAGCAGAATGGACCGGAGTTTTACGCCAAACTGCAAGAGGAAATTCTGTCTCAAGCGTTACCAATGTTAAAGCCGGGGGGATATCTTCTTTATTCCACTTGTACATTTTCGCCTTTGGAAGACGAGGGAACAGTGGAAAAGATTTTGAATATGGATTCGAACATGGAACTGGTTCCGATGAGGGGCTACGAAGGATTTTCAGAGGGAAATCCGGCATGGATCGGCAGTGATAATGAGGAGATTCGGAAGTGCATCCGCATCTTCCCTCACAAATTGGACGGAGAAGGACATTTTCTTGCTTTGTTTCACAAGAAGGAGGAAGCACCGGGAGTTGTCTGCCAGTATCAGGAGACGAGAAGTGGTATCAAAGGGGAAGAAAAAAGACTTTTTGATACGTTTGCAAAGAATCTTCGCCGCACTTTTGAGCCGGAGCGTCTGGAGAGTAAGAAGGGAATGCTTTATTATATGCCGACGGAGCTGCCGAAGATGAGAGGACTGCGTTTTTTACGGAGTGGCCTGTTTCTGGGAGAAATGAAGAAGAATCGCTTTGAACCGAGTCAGTCCCTTGCTATGGCGTTGTCCTATGACGAGTACGCAAACTGTCTGAACCTTCCGGTGGAGGATGAGAGAGTGAGCCGCTATCTGAAAGGGGAGACGCTGATGCTGACACCCGAGGAGGCACAGCAGGAGGATGGCTGGGTGCTTGTGTGTGTCAATGGCTACCCGCTGGGCTGGGGCAAGAAAAACCGGAGCAGTCTGAAAAATAAGTATCATAGCGGGTGGCGACTGATGTGAGAGAAAAAAATACAGCAATCATTTCTGAGGCTGTATTTTTTTAATTCGCTTTATTTGATTTTTGATGCTATTATTTAAATGGAAAATTTTGTATTACATTTAACCTTTTCTTTTTTTACAACTGTTTTTTGGCTCATCTTTTCCTTAGAAAGCCTTGCACATTCTGCTGTTATTTCTGACAGATTCATTTTATCATATTTCTCAGGGATTTTTACCGCACCATCACATTCCATGAAATATATATCAGTATTTGTATTGTTCATATGCACCAACCTCCTTAAAAACAATATCAGTATTTTCCTTAATTGATTCCAAGGCATTCCATTGTGCCTCAAATTCAGTTTTACCTTCAAGTTTGTATTTTTTTACATATGCTGCATAAAGTTCCTCGTCAACTTCTTCATTAGCTCTATAAACAAATATTTTCCCATCATGGCATATGATTATCCCCAACGTATATTCATGTGAATAATTTGAGTTGAAATCAACCGCACTAGGAGGGTAACTATTGGGATGTGAATGAATTGTAATTAGTCCATGATTATTTTCTATTGCCTTCCTGGTCCTAAATGAATAATCAACTTTTTCTTCAATCAATCCATTGACTTCATATGCGATTATTTCTGATGTATCTGGATTCAACCAGTACATATCTTCATATAAAGTGCCTGCCCTATGTTGTAGCATTTCCTTGGAAAGCTCATAAAGTTTCTTATTAAGCTCAGGATTATCAGAAATGCTGTCAAATTTTTTTCTGTAATTTCCGCTGTTTATATACGATTTATCAATTTGTGTCTTTTTATTCCTGCCATACCGTTGGCTTTCAAATGTTTCATCTTCCATATACAAAACCCATCCCTTTCTACTTTTAACATATCAGAAAAACAATCGTTGGTCAACGGTTTAATGCGAACTTATATTTTGGTCGGCATTATATAGAATTCAGTCCGCATTTTCAAAAATTATCAATCATTCCTTATTGTCCTTCATAATCGCAATAATTTCAGCGACAGAATCAATTTCCCGCTGCGACAGACCGGTTACATCCAATGTTCGCAGGGACTCTTTACCAATGAGGTAATCACAAGATACATTATAAAGAGTGGCCAATTTTAATAGTATATGATAGGATGGGTGGCGGTCTTCTATTTCATAAGCGGATAATACAGATACTGATATGCCTACTCGTTCAGCCACTTGTTTCAGCGTCAGGTGTCTTGATAATCTCAAATCTTTAAGTTTTTGTCCCATTTTTATATTAACCATATGAGTGTACCGCCTTTCCACTATTAGTGTATATAGTATCTACCTTATTGAGGTAGAATAAATTCCCATATTAGTAGAATTAAATATTGCTTTAGTGGAGTCAGTGTGTTATGATGGAAATGTAGAAAATTGGAAAAGCAAGTGAAGACGTTGACAATATTCCCTAAACGAGATAAAATGATGTAATAATTGACATCGAAGGGGGAACAGTTTACAGTATGTATTGCAAAAATTGTGGGACAGAAAACAGTGATGGAGACCGGTTTTGTAAAAGCTGCGGTCAGCCATTGATTGGTGCGATTTTGGGCGGTTTGTATTTGATTGTTTATCTTGTTGCGCTGATTATATATGGAAGTGCGTCTTTGGTTCTGATAGGAAATGAATTTGTATGAAAAGCTGTTGGCGTATGCCAACGAAGACATATATCCCATGCATATGCCGGGGCATAAGCGGAATCCGGAGTTTCAGATGGCAAACCCTTATTCGTTTGATGTGACAGAGGTTGAGGGAACGGATAACCTTCATCATCCGAGAGAAGAAATCCGCAGGCTGATGAATCAGATGAAAAGCTGCTATGGTACAAGGGAGTCTTATCTCCTTGTAAATGGAAGTACCTGCGGCATTTTGGCTGCACTTTCCGCTTGCTGCAAGAAGGGAGACTTTATTCTTGTTGACCGGAACTGTCATCGCTCGGTGTATCATGGCATTTATCTTTTAGGTTTGAATCCGGTATATCTGTACCGGAAGGTGGAAAAGAAAACCGGGATTGCCATGGGGCTTGAGAGGAAAGCAGTTGAAAAAGCACTCAGCGAAAATCCGAATTTGTCCTGCGTTATTTTGACATCACCTACCTATGAGGGTATTGTATCTGAAATTCGGCAGATTGCAAAAAGTGTTCACCAGAGGGAAATTCCCCTGATTGTAGATGAGGCTCATGGTGCGCACTTGGCATGGGGCGAGGGACTTATGGACGGAATACCGTCCTCCGCTATGACGCAGGGAGCAGATTTGGTCATTGAAAGTCTGCATAAGACGCTGCCGGCATTGACGCAGACCGGAGTGCTTCATTTGTGTTCCGGGCGGATACCGCCTTCTCTGGTGGAACGGTATCTTGCCATCTATGAAACGAGCAGTCCCTCTTATGTGCTGATGGCGAGTGTGGCGCAGTGCATGGATTGGATGGAAAAAAATAAAACTCGTGCTTTTTCTGAATATAAGAAAAATCTGGATTGGTTCAGGGAGCAGTCGTCCCTCTGGAAAGTGCTTTCCTTGTGGGATAATCCGCAAAAGGAATCGTCTAAACTGGTGATTTTTACGGGGACGAAAGAACTTCGTGGACCGGAGCTGGCAGCGATTTTGCGTGAAAAATATAAAATTCAGGTAGAAATGGAGGGTTCATGGTATTGTCTTGCCATGACGAGTCCCTGTGATACAAGAGAAGGATTTCAAAGGCTGGCAGACGCACTTTCCACGATTGATAAAGGACTGGCAGAGCAGGGAATTAAGAGAGACGATGGCTTGAATGTCCTGCAGGAGAGTGTTCCTGCGGCAAAGGTGAGAATGGATTCCTACAAGGCGATGAATGGCGGACAGCAGGAAATTTTACTGGAAAACAGTGTCGGACGAATATCGGCAGAATATGTGATGGTGTACCCGCCGGGAATCCCTTTTTTGGTGCCGGGGGAGGAGATTTCCCAGAGTGTGGTCGAAATGATTTCTCAGGCAAAGGAACAAGGCCTGCAGGTGATAGGACCAGAGGATGATACTTTGTCGGTGCTTCGTGTCTGCACTGATATATAGATGGAGGAAAAAATGGGCAGATTATTTGTATTTATGGGAAAAAGTGCCGCAGGTAAGGACACGCTGTACGAGGAAATTATGAGCCGCCACCCGGAGATGTATCCGGTAGTTCCCTATACTACCCGCCCGATTCGCTCCGGAGAGAAGGACGGCAGCCAGTATCATTTTGTGACAGTGGAGAAAATGCGGGAGATGGAAAAGTCCGGTCAGCTGGTGGAGTGCCGCTGTTATAATACGGTGAATGGTCCATGGTATTATTTCACTGCAAATGACGGACAGATAGATTTTGCCAAAGGAAATTATTGCTTGATTTCTACTTTGGAGGGCTATGAGAAAATCCGCAATTTTTATGGGAAAGAGAAGGTTGTCCCTCTCTATATCGAGGTGCCGGATATGGTACGGATTCAACGCTCGCTGGAACGGGAGAGCAGACAAGATGAACCATGCGTGGCAGAGGTATGCCGGCGGTTCCTTGCGGACGAACAGGATTTTTCCAAAGAAAACCTGAAAAGGGCGGAAATTACCCGGTTCATCAACAATGAAAAGATGGATTGTGCCATATACCAAATAGAGGAAATGATAATTGAGAAAAAATGGTAGAAAAAACTGAAAAAAAGTGATAGAATAGACATGGGTTTTAAGCCTGAGAGAAAAAGTGAATCGGCGAGGTGAACAGATGGACATTCGCATTGACAATACACAGCAGGTTAGTCAGACGACGCAAACCAGTCAGACACAGGAAACCAGTGAAGACTTTAAGTTCACACTGATGAGTACCATTGAAGATGTCGGGTTAAAAGAACGGCTTAGCGTTATGATGGAAGAAATCACAATGCAAGGGAAGAAACTTGGTAAAAAAATGGACGTTCGTGACATGAAGCATTATCGTCGCCTGATAAAAAATTTCATGAATGAAATTGTAAACCGTTCTCATAAATTCAGCCGGGAAAATTTTTTGGACCGGCGTGGCAGACACCGGGTATACGGTATGATTAAGCGGGTGGATGTGGCATTGGATGAATTGGCAGAAGAACTCATTAAGGAAGAGAAGGATTCGATAGCGATTCTCAGTAAAGTGGATGAGATTCGAGGTCTTTTGCTTGACATCATGACATGATGTTTCATTGATAAAAAGATATCATAAAATTGCTTATGCGCAGGAGAATGCGCAGGAATGGAGTTTATTATGTTCAAATTTTCGGAGATTGTTGGACACGAGCAGATAAAAGAACATTTGCAGACCGCAATTCGGGACCGCAAGCCATTCCATGCCTATATTTTTCAAGGTGATGTGGGTGTCGGCAAAGAACTCATGGCGAGGACATTTGCAGCGGGGCTGCAGTGCCTTGGAGAGGATGACCGACCATGTACGAAATGTGTTTCCTGCCGCCAGATTGACTCCGGGAATCAGCCGGACGTCATATGGGTGACAAGGGAAAATGCCAGTCTCGGAGTAGACGAGATTCGGGAAAAGTTGTGTAATACAATGGATATCAAACCATTTTCCAGTCCTTATAAAATTTATATTGTGCCGGAGGCGGAGAAAATGACAGAGGCAGCTCAGAATGCCCTGTTGAAAACGATTGAAGAGCCGCCGGAGTATGGAGTTGTAATATTGCTCACCAGTAATATCAGTGAGCTTTTACCTACGATTCAGTCCCGTTGTCTTACGCTGGAGTTTCGTCCGCTTAGCACCGCTGTAGTGGAAGAGTTTCTCAAAAGCCAGTGTCAGGTGCCGGACTATCTGGCAAAGGCAAGCGCCGCTTTTGCACAGGGAAATCTCGGCAAGGCAATGCGTTATGCACGTTCAGAGGATTTTATCGAACGCAAGGATATGATTTTGTCGCTGCTGCGGAATGTGGAGCGTATGGACGTGGCGGATATGCTGGCGGTGATTAAAGATTTGGGTGCCAGAAAAGACGAGGTGAAGGATTACATTGACCTCATGATGCTTTGGTATCGGGACGTACTGCTTTTTAAAGCGACAAAAAATATCAATTACCTTCTCTTTCAGGAAGAATCTTCTCATATTTCCAGAGAGGCAGAAATTCGCAGCTATGAGAAGATAGAAAACATTTTACAAGGATTCGAAAAAGCAAAAAGACGACTCAAGGCAAATGTCAGCTTTGATGTGACGATGGAGCTTATGCTTTTGAATCTGAAAGAATAGACAGCAGCAGGAGGTTGTTATGAAAACTATAATCGGTGTACGATTTCGACAGGTGGGGAAGATTTATTATTTCGACCCCGGAAGTCATAGATTAGAACGAGACCAGCACGTTATCGTGGAGACGGCAAAAGGTGTGGAGATGGGTACGGTAGTGCTGCCGAACCGAGAGATGTCAGAGGAAAACATAGTGGCGCCGCTGAAAGGAATTGTCAGAGTAGCCACAGAGAAGGATGAGGAGAGAACACAGGAAAATGCCCAAAAAGAAAAAGAGGCATTTCAGGTTTGTCTGGATTTGATAGCTAAGCATGGTCTTGAGATGAAACTCATTGACGCAGAATATACCTTTGATAACAACAAACTATTATTTTATTTTACTGCGGATGGACGTATTGATTTCCGAGAGCTGGTAAAGGATCTTGCCAGTGTGTTTCGAACCCGTATTGAACTGCGTCAGATAGGCGTTCGGGATGAGACGAAGATTCGCGGTGGAATCGGTATTTGCGGCAGACCGTTGTGCTGCCACACGTATCTGTCGGAATTTGCTCCGGTGTCGATCAAAATGGCGAAAGAGCAGAATCTGTCGCTGAATCCGACGAAAATATCCGGTGTGTGCGGACGGCTTATGTGCTGTCTGAAAAATGAGGAGGAGGCATACGAGGAGTTAAACCGTAAACTTCCGCATCCGGGAACGCAGGTAAAGACGCCGGAGGGACTGTCCGGCGAAGTGCAGAGCGTCAGTGTGCTCAAGCAGCGGGTAAAGGTGATCGTCTCGTTGGATGATGACGAAAAGGAAGTGCGTGACTATGCCGTTGATGAATTGAAATTCCGTCCGAATCGTCAAAAAAACAGAGGAAATGACAAGCACGATAAAGAATTGAAAAAACTGGAAGCCATGGAGAAAAAGGAAGGAAAGTCGAAGTTAAATGAGTGAGGCGAGAGATAACGAAACACC
>CAZFHT010000036.1:0-15816 GCA_964518785.1 uncultured Eubacterium sp. | reverse complement strand
GATTCCTTTTCTTGCCCGGTCTTTCACTGCGGAAATCAGGGAACGGATTCGGATTCTGGCAGCGCCCAGATTATTTACCTCATCAATTTTCAATACCGTACATATTTTGCCGGAGCTGGTGAGAATATCGTTAACCTGGTCGGTGGTCACGGCGTCCAGACCGCAGCCGAAGGAGTTCAACTGAATCATTTCCAGATTCTCCTGTGTTCTCACATAGCTGGCAGCACCGTAGAGGCGGGAATGATACATCCACTGGTCCATGGCAATCGTTGGGCGGTCCACCGGAACAAGATGGGATATGCTGTCTTCGGACAGAACCGCAATGTCATAGGAGGTAATCAGCTCCGGTATGCCATGGTTAATCTCCGGGTCAATGTGGTAAGGACGTCCTGCCAGCACGATTCCTCTCTTGTCGTTGTCCTTCATCCATTGGAGAACCTCCTCCCCTTTGCTTTGGATGTCAGCGCGGGAGAGCATTAACTCTTCATAGCCTTTATGGGCAGCTTGGCGAACCTCTGTTGCCGGTATATCATTTTCTTTTCCCAGATATTTTACCAGTTCATCCGCCAGAATTTTTTCACTCTCAAAGGAGACAAACGGATTCTGGTAAATAATCGTTTCGTCGTTTAATTCTTCTACATTGTTTTTAATATTTTCTCCATAGGAGGTGACAATCGGGCAGTTGTAGTGATTGCCGGAACCCTCAAATTCGTTTCGCTCATAAGGGACGCAAGGATAGAAAATATAATTTACTCCCTGTTTTAACAGCCACATGATATGCCCATGTGCCAATTTTGCCGGATAACATTCGGACTCACTTGGGATTGATTCGATTCCAAGCGAATAAATGTTGCGGGAGGAAACCGGGGAGAGAACGACCTGATAGCCCAGCTCGGTAAAGAAGGTGAACCAGAACGGATAGTTCTCATACATATTTAAAACTCTCGGAATACCGACCTTTCCACGGTACGCCTTGTCCGCAGACAACGGTTTGTAATCGTCAAAAAGTCGCTGGAGTTTGTACTCATACAGATTCGGAACATCCTTCTTTTTCTTTTCTTTTCCAAGACCACGTTCACAGCGGTTTCCGGATACGAACTGGCGTCCTCCGGTAAATCGGTTGATGGTCAGAAGACAGTGGTTCGTACAGCCTTTACATCTCGCCATGGAGCTCTCAAATTTCAAATTAATAATGTCCTCCAGAGACAGCATTGTCGTCTCCATGTCCTCTTCATAGTGTTCTCTGGCAATGAGAGCAGCACCGAACGCACCCATAATCCCGGCGATATCCGGGCGGACTGCGGAGCAGCCGGATACCCGTTCAAAGCTGCGGAGTACAGCGTCATTATAAAACGTTCCGCCTTGAACAACGACATTCGTTCCCAAGTCTTTCGGATCCGTAAGTTTGATGACTTTTAACAGGGCATTTTTGATAACAGAGATAGCCAGTCCGGCAGAAATGTCTGCCACCGTAGCCCCCTCCTTCTGTGCCTGCTTTACTTTTGAATTCATAAATACGGTACAGCGGGAACCCAAATCAATCGGATTTTTCGCAAACAGAGCCAGTTTGGCAAAATCCTTTACCTCGTAATTCAGAGAACGGGCAAATGTCTCAATAAATGAGCCGCAGCCGGAGGAACATGCCTCATTTAACTGCACGCTGTCAACAGAGCCGTTTTTAATTTTGATACATTTCATATCCTGACCGCCGATGTCCAGAATACAGTCAACGTTTGGCTCAAAGAAAGAGGCAGCATAATAGTGGGAAACCGTCTCTACCTCACCCTCGTCCAACATCAGGGCAGACTTAATCAGTGCCTCGCCGTATCCGGTGGAGCAGGAACGGACAATCGCAGCTGTTTCCGGGAGAAGCTCGTAAATTTCCTTGATTGCCTTAATTGTTGTTTTTAACGGACTGCCGTTGTTATTGTCATAAAAGGAGTAAAGGAGGGAACCGTCCTCACCCACCAGTGCCACCTTCGTTGTGGTGGAGCCGGCGTCGACACCGAGAAATACATTTCCCTCATAGGTTGCCAGCTCTCCTTTTGTCACATTGTGGACATTGTGTTTCTCTTGAAAAGCGGCGTATTCCTGCTCGTCCTGAAACAGCGGCTCCATACGGGTTACTTCGAACTCGATTTTGATTTCATTTGATAATTTATGAAGGAGTGTGGACAGGGTGGTAGTTTTTTCTCCCTTTGAGTTCATAGCTGCACCACTGGCAGCAAACAGGTGGGAATTTTCCGGTGCGATAATAGCGTCGCCCTCCAGCTTTAAGGTGCGGATAAATGCCGACTTCAGTTCTGTAAGGAAATGAAGAGGACCGCCGAGAAATGCCACGTTTCCACGAATCGGCTTGCCACAGGCAAGACCGCTGATGGTCTGGTTTACGACTGCCTGAAAAATAGAGGCAGCCAAATCAGCTTTGGCAGCCCCTTCATTGATAAGAGGCTGAATATCCGTTTTGGCAAATACGCCGCAGCGTGCGGCAATCGGATAAATTTCCTGATAATTTTTAGCGTATTCATTTAACCCGGCGGCGTCCGTTTTCAGAAGGGTTGCCATCTGGTCAATAAAGGAACCGGTACCACCGGCACAGATGCCGTTCATACGCTGTTCAATACCATCTGTGAAGTAAATAATTTTTGCGTCTTCGCCGCCTAATTCGATGGCGACATCGGTGTGGGGAGCGTAGTCCTTTAAAGAGGTGGCAACACTGACAACCTCCTGCACAAAAGGAACGTCCAAATATTTTGAAATGGAAAGACCGCCGGAACCGGTAATCATAGGCGCAATGTCCCGTTCACCAAGTTCGTTGTAGGCTCTCTCGATAATTTTTCGGAGTGTCTCCTGTATATTAGCGAAATGTCTTTCGTAAGCCGAAAAGATAATCTGGTTCCGGTCGTCAAGAATCGCAATTTTGACTGTAGTGGAACCAATATCGATACCTACTCTGTTCATACTTTTTTCCTGCACTTTCATAATTTTTTTGCATATATCAATGCACTATTATACGACAATTTATGGCATTTTGCAACAAAATCAAAAAAACCAGATTTTGGGTTTCTTCGCACATTTTTTCATGAACTGAATAAGATGTAGGGAAAAAGTAAATATAGTGGGTAGATATGAAACAACGATTTTGTAATGGCATGATACATGTGATAAAAGAGGGAGAGAATCTGTATCAGTTGAGCCGTATGCATCAGGTACCGCTGGCACTGATTCTTCGTGCGAATCCTTATGTTGATGTGTACAATCTTCAGCCGGGGCAGGAAATCTGTATTCCTACAGTGAGAAGACCATTCGGTATGATGACGCCACCGGGAGCAAGACCTCAGGTGCCGCCGTCACCCACGCCTCCCGCACCGGAGCCTCCTCAGGGAATGATGCCGTCTGATGGTGCAAGGACGCCGGAGGGGGCAGCGGAGGTTTCTTCGGAAACGAATTACGCTGAATACGAGCCGGAGACGATTGCAGAGGAAGAAGTTGTGGAGGAGGCAGCGGCAGAGTACATGGATGTGGAAAAGGTAGCAGATGGAACGAAGAGCCTGAAGGACATTTGCGAGGAAAACGAAATTACGATGGAAGAATTTCTGGCAGCCAATGACCCGTCACGCATTATCGTGGCGGCAGATGTGACTTATCATCTGTTAAAGAAGGTTTGACAAAGGGTATAGAAACCCTTATAATGAGAGGGACTATTGAAAAGCGGCGGCTCGCAATTTTGTCGCCGCTTTTATCCTTGAAGAATGGAGGCAGCGGTAATGGTTTCAATCTATAAAACGATAGAGGATGAACTGGTGTCACTGGACAAGATTGAAGAAGGATGCTGGGTATCGGCGACAAGACCGACAGCAGAAGAACTGGAACTTATTCGTCAGGAAACCGGAATTGATATTGATGACCTCCGGGCACCGCTGGATGATGAGGAGCGTTCACGTGTGGAAATCGAAGATAACTATAATATGATTTTGGTGGACATCCCCTCACTGGATGAAAAAGACCGCTATGTGACGATTCCTCTCGGTATCTTCATGGCGAAGGAGCAGATTGTTACTGTGTGTCTGGAAGAATCACCGGTATTGAAGGCGTTTGAAAATAAAAGAGTGAGAGAGTTTTATACCTTTAAGAAAACAAGATTTGTCTTTCAGATTTTGTACCGGAATGCCACCTCTTATTTGCGGTATCTGCGTATCATAGACCGAAAGAGTGAGCAGATTGAGGAAAAACTCCATATTTCCCAGAAAAACAGTGAATTGATTGAATTGCTGGAGTTGGAAAAGAGCCTGGTGTATTTCACCACCTCTCTTCGTTCCAATGAAGTTGTGCTGGAAAAACTTCTCCGAACGGAAAAGGTGAGAAAATATCCGGAGGACGAGGATTTGCTTGAGGATGTCATTATCGAGAACAAGCAGGCAATTGAGATGGCTAACATTTACAGCGGTATTCTCAGTGGAATGATGGACGCATTCGCCTCGGTTATCTCCAATAACTTAAATATTGTCATGAAATTTTTGGCTACTGTCACCATTGTGCTGTCGATACCAACGATGATTGCCAGTTTCTTTGGCATGAATTTTGTTAATATCCCACTGGGAGATTCGCCGTATGGATTCTTTACGATTATTGTCCTGACACTGGTTGTATCTCTTGTGGTTGCTATCATTTTCCGTAAAAAAGATTTGTTCTAATTTAGAAGGAGTGTCGTGATGAATTTTATTGATAAATTAGAAAGTAAATATGGACGGTTTGGCGTGCCGGATTTAATGCGTTACATTATCGGCATCAATGTTGTCGGTATCGTTTTGAACCTTCTGATT
The DNA here is from genome assembly GCA_964518785.1 of uncultured Eubacterium sp. Lineage (GTDB taxonomy): Bacteria > Bacillota > Clostridia > Lachnospirales > Lachnospiraceae > Eubacterium_F. The sequence goes on along the minus strand of CAZFHT010000036.1, from coordinate 10,993 downwards.
CCAGGCGTTTACGCCCAATATTTAAGCCTTGATGTGTACCAGATTTTACATGGACAGATTTGGCGGCTGTTTACATTTGTTTTGGATCCGGTTTATTCGGTCAGCTCAGGTGCCAGTGCTTTGATTGATATTTTCTGGTTTGCCATCTGGGCGTTTGTTTATTACAGTATTGGACAGTCGTTAGAACGGACGTGGGGGACTTTCCGCTTTACCTTGTTTATGCTGTTTGGATGGCTGTTTATCCTTATCGTAGCGTTTGTTTCCTACTTTGCCATGGGACCTCTTTACGGCAGTTACTCAAAGCAAATGCTGTCTTATGTAATGGCTATTGAAGTTACGCTTGGATATTTATACAAGTCGCTGTTTTTGGCGTTTGCCCTTATGTTTCCTGATATGCAGTTTCTTATTTACTTCATCATACCGGTAAAGGCAAAATGGCTGGCTCTTGTTTATCTTTTATTAGATGGTTATACGGTAGTGGTTTCCTTTATTCAGGGGGATTATTTTACGGTAGCTCTCGTGCTGGGAGCAGTGGCTAATGTGTTGCTTTTCTATGTATTCGGCAGAGGGCGCAGCGGCGTCAAGGGTGCTTACCAACAGAAAAAACGGAAGGACAAATTTAAACGAAAAGTACGTCAGTCCGCTCCGGAATTTGGAGGGACGGTTCACCGCTGTGCGATTTGCGGGAGAACAGAAAAGGATGTGCCGGGGCTGGAATTTCGTTATTGCTCAAAGTGTGAGGGGAATTATGAATATTGCTCCGACCATCTCTTTACTCATGAACACGTTCATCATTGATGACAGGAAAGGTGGCAGATAGATTATGGATATTACGCAGAAACTAGCACTGGTGTCAGCTGCGATATTGATTTTTTTTATTTTGTTATATTGTTTTAAACTTCATAGTGAGGTTCAGGGGGGACTTGCGCTGCAAAAAGAAAAAAAGCGGGACTGGTCGAATATCATACTTCTTCTTGCCGCAGCACTTCTCATTAAACTTGTTTTTGCAGCTTATTATGAAGGTCATGGGACAGATATGAACTGCTTTTATGCATGGTCCGACATGATTTTTGAAAATGGTATTGGCAAGTTTTATTATTTGGACGCTTTTACCGACTATCCGCCGGGGTACATGGCGGTTTTGTGGGTAATTGCCGGAATACGACATCTGTTTTCAATTGAGACGGTGTCGACGGCGGGAAGAATTTTGATTAAACTGGTGCCGGTATTGTCCGATGTGGCAGCCGGGTTTCTTCTATATATAATAGCAAAAAGAAAATTTTCAGAGAGTTCTTCTCTTTTGCTGTCTGTGACCTATGTGCTGAATCCGATTATCGTGCTGGATTCTTCTGTGTGGGGACAGACGGATGGGACGTTTACGTTCTTTCTTTTGCTGACTTGTTATTTATGCATGGAGAAAAAAAGAATACCGGCTTATTTTTCCTTTATTATCGGTGTGCTGTTGAAACCGCAGATGTTGATTTTTACGCCAGTGCTTATCTGGACGATTGTGGAACAGGTATTTTTGGATAAATTTGATGTCAAACAAATACTGCGGGACCTTGTGGGGGGCGTGGCAGCGATTCTTGTCATGTTTTTACTGGCAATGCCTTTTGGATTGGACAAGGTACTCAGCCAGTATATGGACACGCTTGGCTCTTATGAGTATTGCTCCGTAAATGCTTATAATATATGGGCATTGGCAGGGAAGAACTGGGCTGACCAGTCCGGAGAATTTCTGAATATTGAATATCGGCATCTCGGTTCGCTGGCTATCGTGGCAGCAGTCGTTCTCAGCGGGTTGGTCTTTTTTAAATTGAAAGAGGACAAGTCGAAATATTTTATCAGCATGAGCGTTGTGGTAAGTACGATGTTTCTTTTTTCTGTGAGAATGCATGAGAGATATTTATTTCCTGTCGTTGTGCTGACTTTGGCGGCGTTTTTGCTTCGCCCGACAAAAGAGATGTTCTTTACCTATGTGGGATTTTCGATTGTACAGTTTTTGAACGTGGCTCATGTATTGTACTATTATGTGGAGTTTGGCTCTACCGGACCGCAAGGCGGTATCATTGGCATAACGGCACTTTTGACTTTGGCAGTTTATGGTTATATGTTCTGGGCTGTCTCCAGAAAACCAGCGGATGGGAAAGTAAAAGCGGAAAGAAAAAAGGTGGAAAAGCAAGAGAGGAAAAAGCTGAGCTGGATACAGTCAAGTAAAAAAATGCCGGCATTTACAAAGGCAGACTGGATTGTCCTTCTTGGAATTGTGTTGTTTTATTCATTGTTTGCATTCCATGACTTAGGAGAGGACAGTGCTCCGGAGACCGCATGGGAATATGAAAATTCATCGGAGGAGACAGCAGACAGCGGTACGATTTTGCTTGACATGGGTGAAGATGTAAAGATTGATATGCTCCACGTGTTTTTGGGAAATTATGAAAACCGCACCTTTCAACTGAATGTCTCCACTGATGGTGTAAATTTTGAAAGTGTGGGACAGGTTCAGGCGACCAGTGTATTTTGCTGGAATGATTTACAGGTGGTGGATAGCGGACAGACTTCTTATAATCTGTTGAACAAATACCGCTACATCAGTCTGGCTTCCCAGGACAATGAATCGGTACTAAAAGAGCTTGTCATTACGGATGATGAGGGGAACATTCTCACCCCGGTCAATACAGAGGAGTATCCGCAGCTCTTTGACGAGCAGGAGGAGTATGTGGAAAATGCCACCTTCCGGGAGGGTACTTACTTTGATGAAATTTATCATGCACGTACTGCATATGAAATGATTAATAAATTGTACTGCTATGAGAATACTCATCCGCCGTTAGGGAAATTTCTCATCAGCCTTGGCGTTCGTGCGTTCGGCATGAACCCATTTGGCTGGCGTTTTGTGGGAACACTGTTTGGCATTTTGATGCTCCCGTTTATGTATGTGTTTGGACGCCGTCTTTTTGGCGGCAGAACATGGGCGGCAGGGGCTGTGACCTTTTTGTTTGCCTTTGATTTTATGCACTTCACCCAGACACGAATTGCGACGATTGACGTTTATGGAACGTTTTTCATTATCGCCATGTTCTTCTTTATGTACTGGTATAGTCAGACGAGTTTTTATGATACGGACCTGAAGAAAACATTTCTTCCTTTGGGACTGAGTGCGATTATGATGGGACTTGGCTGTGCCTCTAAGTGGACCGGCGTTTATGCGGCTGCCGGACTGGCTGTATTCTTTGCGGCAATTATGGTGAGACGGTATATGGAATACCGCACAGCGAAAAAAACACCGGAGGACAGCACCGAAGGAATTGCCCACAGCCACATTTTGAAGGTTTATAAGAAGAATACGATAGGAACGCTGATTTTCGCCTTCTGTTTCTTCGTGATTCTTGCCGGAGGAATTTATCTTGCATCCTATATTCCGTTTTCTGACGGGGCAAGTAACAATACAGAGCGTTTTAACTATGTGACGAATCCGGAATATAATCCGACCTGCACTTCGGATTATACGAAAACTTACCGGGATATAGCAGAAAAATTAAAAGAGCATGATGGGGCACTTGGCAATCTGGTCGGTAAGATGGTAAAGAACCAGAGAGATATGTATGTGTATCATTCTACGCTGAAAGCGACGCACCCATATTCCTCCCAGTGGTATCAGTGGCCGATTATGTACCGCCCGGTCTTTTATTACTGTAATACGACCGATGACGGATTGAAGGAGGGGATTAGTGCTTTCGGAAATCCGCTTGTCTGGTGGGCTGGAATTCCGGCGTTCCTGTATATGGTTTATCTGACAATTATGCTGTTTTGTCACAGGGAGACAGACAAGACGCCGGCATTTCTTGCATTTGCCTATCTTGTGCAGTATGTACCATGGATGAAGGTGGCACGTTGTACCTTTGCTTACCACTATTTCCCAAGTGTGCCGTTCCTCGCCATGATGATTGTGTACATTATGGTACGGCTTGTGAAACGAAATAAGAAGTGGATGAAATGGTGCATGGTTTATCTGGCGGCGGCATTTGTTTTGTTCCTGCTGTTTTATCCTGTGATATCCGGAGAACCGGTATCGGAGACTTATGTGAGGGATGGTCTGAAATGGCTGACAACATGGGTACTGATTTATTAAGCGAAAGGAAGGCCGAGAGAGATGAAACGACTGATTCGTGATATACATGAGGGAAAAAATCTGCATACCAATTTGGTTCAATACAAAGAGCTGGCGGTTCCCATCTATCAGGAGTATGCCGCTTTGGAACTGACGTTTTCTGCCTTTGTCCTTGTTCAGGAAATCGTGGAGGAAAAGAGTGAACTGGCAGAGGTATCCGCCGTTGGTGAGGTACTGGAAATGCTTGGACAACTTGGAAGGGGTGACACTGAATATTCGGAAATTGCACAGCGGATGAAGAAGGTTCGTCAGGAAATTACAGAGAAAATGGATTTGTTTACTGCGTATACGGACCGTCTAATCTGTTATGAATATGTTCTGAACCGGATGGAACTGAAATATTTGCCGGAAAACGAATTAAACGCCCGCCTTGCTGCTTTTGACGAGGGGACGTATATGCAGTATCTTTCCGCTTATCTTTTTGCCGGGAAGGACCAGAGCGTGGTTCAGGATAAACTGAGGCTGCTTGTCGGACAGGTTCCGGTACGCATGACAAAAAGCAAACTGTTTGAAAAGATAGGAGAGGCACTGACGCTGTATAAAGATGGAGAAAAGTCCAATCTGGACGATTTCCTTTATATGCTCCGTACCTCTGCGATGGTTTATCAGCCGAAAAATTATGTCGGTGAGTACCGGGAACTGGAAAATGCGATTGATAAGCTGTCCTCTGCCGACTATGTAAATATGACAGAGGAAACGTATGAAGAAATGACGGCGGTGCTGGAGGGGGCTGCGAAATCGGTTCACGAGATTACCGATTTTTATTACAGCCTGCAAAAGGTAGTGAATGGCATTTACGCCATGTGTCTTATTCTTCCGTACTGCACCGGAGAAAATAAGCTGGAAAAGGCGTGTCGCTCAATCTGGGTTTGTCTGGCAAAAAAAGAATATCTGGATGAAATGCTGCACCCGTTGGAAGGACGGATTGAAGAACGAGTGGAAAAGACAAGTTATCTGGAGTCCGTTCTGTTTGAAATCAAAAGTTCTTATAAGAAGGAATTGCAGGAGTTAGAGCTGATTGATTTTATGGAGGATTTTTCTCTTGTGGCAAATCTTTTGTCTGACAGCTTGTTTATTGATTTAGACAAGGTGGAAAATGGTGAAAAAGCAGATGCAGCTTATGTGCAGAAATGCACCGGAGAGCTGTTAGAGGAATTGTCTGACAAATTAAGTCAGGTTTCCCGTCCGGTAAAAAGAGCCATTATGGGACAGATTTTAGAAAAACTCCCTTTGGGCTTTGCCAAGTCAGAGGAAGTGGAGGAGTACATCCGGGTAAATCTTTTTGGATGTCATGACAAGGCAGAAAAATGTATCGTGATGACAATTTTGTGGGATTTAATGCAAGAGGAAGAAAAGCAGGAATGGAGATAGTATGATTCACTGGTATCAGGATTTGTACATGGATGACGTCGTAGGGGAAAAACCAAAACGTGCTAAGCGGCGGGTGGAATTGTGCCACAAAAGTTTCCGGCAGAGCCTTTGCTTTTGGAAACAGAGTTATTATGCCATCTCGCTGGCTCAGAACGAAGAAAATCTATTTGAGATTATTGAGACGAGGCAGTTGTTCTTCCATGCCTATCAGCATTTGGATTTTTATATTGTCGGGCTGGCAGGGAGCAGAGATTCTGCCATTGTTCTTTTGCAGAATATTTTTGATACCATTTTGGAACAGGATTCGGAGCTGCCGGTTCGTGAATTTTTTTCCGGGGAAAAGTTTGACTAGATGACTAGATGGGAAGTGAGAAAATGGCGGTGATTTTGGGCATATTAAAATTTATCGGGTTTGTATTATTATGCCTTATCGGGCTTATTCTTCTTATCGTTGCGGTTGTTCTCTTTGTGCCGGTGCGGTACCGGGTGCTGGGGCAGAATAAGTTTGGTCTGGTTTACTGCGTTACTCTTTCGTGGCTCTGGGGTGCAGCCGCAGTAAAAAAAGAGATGTCCTCTGAGGAAATCTGGCTGAAACTGTTTGGGATTCCGATTTTTTGTCTGTACAATCCGGGGAAAAAGGAGAGTAAGCCGAAAAAAACGGAAAAACCGGAAAAAATAGAAAAACCAAAGCCGGAGAGCAAACCGGAACAAACCGAGGATGACAATGAGACGAAGACCGATAGCAAACCGAAGAGAATGGGAAAAATTAAGAAGAGAATGAAGACGAAGAAGGGCAAAGCGGAGAAATCAAAAAACTCCTTTTCTTTTCATAAGATATCGGGTATAATTGATTTTATTAGGGACAAGGAGAATATAAATGCTTTTCGGAAGATTGTCGGAGAACTGCGGAGTTTACTGCGTTATCTGGGACCGCAGGTACTTCGGGGGGAATTTATTCTCGGAACCGGGGACCCTTCTTCGACAGGACTTGTGTTCGGAGTTCTCAGCCTTTTTCCGGTGACTTATGAGGATGACGTACATATTTGCCCGGACTTTGAAAAAAAGATTTTTCAAGTGGAGGGGGAGATTCGTGGAAGAATCCGCGTGATTTATCTGGTTCGACTGGGAATCCGCCTGTATCGGGATGAAGAATTGATTTCCTTATGGAAGAAAATAAATCGAGAAAAAAAGGAGGCTGCATAATATGGCAGAGAATAATAACAGTTTTGGTAGTACAGTAGAATCCTTGTTTAAGGGAATGGACACGTTCATCACCACGAAGACCGTTGTAGGGGATGCGGTGCGGTTTGATGACGGCACGATTGTACTCCCGCTTGTAGATGTCAGTTTTGGCGTGGCAGCAGGTGCTTTTGCCAATGAAAGCGGAGCAGACAAAAAAAATAATGGTGCCGGAGGTATGGGCGGAAAAATCCAGCCAAGTGCCGTTTTGGTAATTAAAGATGGAAACTCCAAACTGGTGAATGTGAAGAATCAGGACGGTGTTACAAAGATTTTGGACATGGTACCGGAGTTTGTCGACAAGTTCACAAAAAAGAACGAGGACAAGAAGGGTTCTGCCGATATGGAAACGGAAGATTAAAAAAAGTTAAAATTTTGCTTGCAAAACAATCTGAATTTTGATAATATATACATGTTGTGTTTTTAAACAGAAGGAGGTGCTTTCATGGCTAAATGTGCAGTATGTGGAAAAGGCGTACATTTTGGTAACGCTGTCAGCCACTCTCATAGAAGAAGTAACAAAATTTGGAAATCCAATTTAAAATCTGTAAGAGTAAAGGTAAACGGTGGTACAAAGAAAGAATATGTTTGTACTTCATGCCTTCGTTCTGGCAAAGTTGAAAGAGCTTAAATGTATGGGCGGCTGCCCTGCATATGAAGATAATGAAAGGTTCGGAGAGATTTTCTCTTCGAGCCTTTTGTTGTCATTTACAGTCAGTAAACATATTATAACCAAGCACCAAACAGGCGATAATAATACCGAGAGCAAGAATACCCCGGTGTAAAAAGAGCATAATACACATACCGATACCAATCCAAAACAGAATAAAACCGATTAATCGTTTCATAATAAATCCCCAGTCACCGGAAATTTTTTACTTATTTTAATCTATGCAGGAAAAGTAGAATTGCTTTTTTTTTAGTCATGGTGTAGAATGAATAATATATGTTTTTGATTTATTTCGATTGGAGGGCTAATATGAAAGGACAGATGGATTTGGAGAAGGGGAAAATTGTTGTTGACGAGGAGGTGCTTGCGAAGTATGCGGGTTCTGCTGCGGTGGAGTGCTTTGGTGTAGTGGGCATGGCTGCGGTAAATATGAAGGATGGCATTGTGCGTCTGCTAAAGCGTGACAACATCCGTCAGGGCGTGGAGGTTTCGGTAGAGAATGATAAGCTGTTCATTGATTTGCATATTATCGTTGCCTATGAAGTGAGTATTCTGGCAGTTGCCCAGAATCTTGTCGATAACGTAAAGTATAAGGTGGAAGAATATACAGGAATGGAAGTTGGCAAGATTACAGTTTGTGTTGAAGGAGTCAAAGTAATCAATTAAAAAACAGAATTTGGATGTTGGAGGGAAAGAAATTGGTTATCAATACAATCGATGCATCGTTGATTCAGAAATGTTTTTTGGCAGGTGCGGCTGCGCTGGAAACAAAAAAAGAATATATAAATGATTTAAACGTTTTCCCTGTGCCGGACGGTGATACCGGGACGAATATGACCATGACCATTATGTCAGCCGCAAAGGAAGTTTCTGCTCTGGAAAATGTGGATATGAAACAGCTTTCCAAGGCGATTTCCAGTGGTTCTCTCCGCGGGGCAAGAGGAAATTCAGGCGTTATTTTATCCCAGTTGCTCCGAGGCTTTACAAAGGAAATATCAAAGACAGAAGAAGTAGATGTTCCGATTCTCTCCAAGGCTTTTGAACACGCCGTCGAGTCTGCCTATAAAGCGGTGATGAAACCGAAGGAGGGGACGATTCTTACAGTGGCAAGAGCCGGAGCGGAAAAGGCGCTGGAGCTGACGGGACGCACAGATAATTTAGTCAAGTTTTCGAATGACATACTTCTTTATATGAGAGACGTTCTGGAACAGACACCGGAAATGCTCCCGGTTTTGAAGGAAGCAGGCGTAGTAGATTCCGGCGGAGAAGGTCTGCTCACGATTTTGGAAGGTGCTTATGACGCCCTTTTGGGAAAGGATGTTGCGACGACAGTTCCGTCTGCAAACGAGGTCTCTCCGGGCGGCTCCGGTACGGAGGCTGTGGCAGGGGCAGACATTAAATTTGGCTATTGTACGGAATATATTATTATGTTAGAAAAACCGTTTCATGCCAAAGAGGAGAAAGAACTGAAAGATTATCTCACATCGATTGGTGATTCCATTGTCTGTGTGGCAGATGATGATATTGTAAAAATTCACGTTCATACCAATGCTCCGGGGCTGGCGATTCAGAAGGGCTTGTCCTATGGCTCACTGACTCGCATGAAGATTGATAATATGAGAGAAGAGCATAATGAGAGGGTGATTCGAAATACGGAGAAATCAGAGACAGAAGAAATTTCGGAACACAAGGAAAATGGTTTTGTCAGCGTTTCCGCAGGAGATGGTCTGGGAGAAATTTTCAAAGACCTCGGTGTGGACTGCGTGATTGAAGGCGGTCAGACAATGAATCCGAGTACAGAGGATATTTTAAGTGCTGTGGAAAAAATAAATGCCGATAATATATATATACTTCCAAATAACTCCAATATTATTCTGGCGGCAGAGCAGGCGAAAGCGTTGACGGAGGATAAGAAGGTTTATGTAATTCCTACGAAAAACATTCCGCAGGGAATCGCCGCTATGCTCCAGTTTGTGGAGGGGCTGAGTGCTGAGGAAAATGCGGATGCCATGAAGGAAGGAATCACAGCCGTTAAGTCCGGTCAGGTCACCTATGCGGTGCGGGACACGAATATTGACGGAAAAGAAATTAAGTCCGGTGATATTATGGGACTTAGTGATAAAACGATTGAGACTGTTGGAAAAAATGTAATTTCAACAACTTTAGATTTGATACGAAAGATGATTGATGAACATTCTGAACTCGTGACGATATATTATGGAGAAGAGGGCAGTGAGGAAGACGCAATCCGGATTTCTCAAGCCGTCGAAGAAGAATCGGATGTCGAGGTTGAGGTTCAGTACGGAGGCCAGCCGGTTTATTATTATCTTGTATCGGTGGAGTAACAGAGAAAGAAGGTTGCCGGAAATGAAAGAAGCATTAGAACGATGGATACATTTAAACATGGCATTGGTGGGAGGTTTTGTCGGTGGATATTCTATTTTAAACCACTGTGATTTATTCAGTTCAGCGCAGACTGCCAATCTGATTACGCTGGCACAGGAGCTGGCAGGGAGAGACCGGACAGATTTTCTTGTTCGTATCGTGGGTGCTTTACTCTATGTGCTTGGCTTGTCTGCTACGGTAGTGATTCCTAGATTCTGCAAGACAAATATGAAAATGCTGAGTATTATTGTTGATGCTGCCGCTATCCTTATTGTTGGATTTCTTCCGGAAGATACCAATGATTTTATTGCCCTGTACCCGCTTTTTGTGGCAATGTCCATTCAGTGGTGTACCTTCAAAGGTGCGGAGGGGTATGCAACTGCCAGCATTTTTTCTACAAACAATCTTCGGCAGTGTGTGACCGCTTATACCGAGTATTTTTGCACAAAGGACAAGAAGGCACTGAAAAAAGGCAAGCTGTATGGCAAGGTGCTGATTAGTTTTCATATCGGTGTTATTTTCGCTTGTCTGGTATGCCGGGCATGGGGACTTCATGGTGCGTGGTTCTGTTTGCTGCCTTTGTTGACAGCGGCGGTACTGGTGATGATTGAACAGAGACAATCCTCCGCATGGTATGTACGCTTGTGGCTTGGATGGAAGATGTTACATCCGGTGCATTAACCCCTGTGGAGGAAAGAGGAGACTTATTATGTTAGCGACCGTCTGGGACATTTTTTTAGAGGCGTGTATTGATACGATAAAACTTGTGCCGTTTCTTTTTATCACTTATCTGATTATGGAATGGCTGGAGCATAAAACCGGGAGCCGGACTCAGGCAGTGATTCGAAAAGCAGGGAGAACCGGTCCTTTTTTTGGCGGTATTCTCGGCATATTCCCCCAATGCGGGTTCTCGGCGGCTGCGGCAAATCTCTATGCCGGAGGGCTTCTCACCGCCGGTACGTTGGTGGCTGTATTTTTGTCAACGTCAGATGAAATGCTGCCGATTTTTATTTCTGAGGCAGTTCCGGCAGCGACCATCATCCGCATACTGGCTGTTAAAATGGTGCTTGGTATTGTCAGTGGATTTGCACTGGACTTTATTTATCATAACCTGATTCGAAGGGAAATCCGTTATAAAAATATTCATACAATGTGTG
>CAZFHT010000035.1:0-15923 GCA_964518785.1 uncultured Eubacterium sp. | reverse complement strand
AACTAATTCCTTCGGAATCACCGTAAAGCCAAGTCTCGTTCCGGTAAATCCTGCATTTTTAGAGAAACTTCTCATCTCGATGGCACAGGTCTTTGCTCCCTCACACTCAAAAATACTGTGAGGTACATCTTCCTCTGAAATGTATGCCTCGTAAGCAGCATCATAAATAATAACAGCTTTCTTTTCATTCGCATAGTCAACCCATTTTTGTAAATCAGCTTTTTTCAAAGTCGTTCCGGTAGGGTTGTTCGGACAGCATATGTAAATGATGTCCGGTGTCTGCTCCGGCAGTTCAGGAACAAAATTATTCTCTGCCGTACAAGGCATATAAACCACGTTTGACCAGCACTCTTTGTCTTTCAGATATACACCCGTCTTGCCGGACATGGCATTACTGTCCACATATACCGGATATACCGGGTCGGTAACAGCAATAATATTGTCCTGAGCGAAGATGTCAACAATATTACCGGAGTCGCTTTTTGCTCCGTCACTGATGAAAATTTCATCCAGTGCAATTTCTACGCCACGTTTCTTGTAATCGTTTTCAGCGATTGCCTTACGAAGAAACTCATAGCCAAGGTCAGGTGCATACCCCCGGAATGTCTCTGCCTTAGACATCTCGTCTACAGCACTGTGCATTGCCTCAATCACAGCAGGAGCCAACGGAAGCGTTACATCTCCGATTCCCAGACTAATCACATCTTTGTCTGGATTTGCCTCTTTAAATGCTGCCACTTTTTTACCTATGGTAGAAAAAAGATAGCTCCCCGGCAGTTTTAAATAGTTGTCATTTATTTTATACATCTTATATTTTCCTCCTTAATGACAAGTGAAGAACTCGCAATTCTTCCCCTACATTCTACATGAAAAAAATATTTATTGCAAGTCTTTCGTTCAATCGGGGTTCTAGTGGGTTCCTGTTTCACAGGTACAATGACCGTGAATAGTAACTCTAGTTAAATCCATAAATTTTCTGCGTCAGTGAATAACCCCAAACCACAATTTTTCTTCCTGCACGATTGCGTATACGCATCGGTCTGCTCAATGCCATATGATTTACCATGCGGTACATATAAATATTTTGCTTTTTCAGGTAATCCCACAGCTCTGTCCTTTTCGCCAGGCTCTCCTCCGAACCCTCTTTAATCAGAAATACAGAGCTTATCGTCATCATCATCGTCAGATATTTCACCATATAATCCCGCAATTTTTTATTTTTTATCTTCGTCAAATCGTAGGCATCAATCATGATTTTATTTACTTTAATCTGCTGGTCAATGCGTCCAATCATAACCTGCTCATTGACCGACTGGTCGTCACGTCCGATGAAATAACGGTAAAGGTCTACATTTACATAGTACATCGTCTTAACGTATGGCAATGGGTTGTATACGAAAATGTTATCCACATAAAACGTGTGTTTTGGCAGTTCCAATCCACAATCCCGCAACATTTTTGTGCGGTAAATCACCGAGTGCATAAGGATATTCTGGCTCATTTTAAACCGTTTCACCTCACTCCAGCCAAACACTTTGTTCTCCGGGAAAACGCCGTCGTAACGAATGACTTTATGCTTGTGAAGGCTCGGTTTTTCATAAACATAATTCGCCAAGAGCATATCGACTCCATTGCCCTCTTGAACCATGTTTTTCAAAACGTCCAATACACGTAAAAGGGAATCTCTGTCAAGCCAGTCATCACTGTCTAAAACCTTATAATAAACTCCTTTTGCGTTGGCAAGTCCGGTATTCACAGCACACCCATGTCCGCCATTTTCCTGATGAATCGCCCGAATAATCGTCGGATATTCTGCTGCCAGCCTGTCCGCAATCTCCCCGGTGGAATCCACCGAACCATCATTTATCAAAAGAATCTCTACATCTTCGCCGCCCACTAAAGCGGTTTCTACTGCGTGTTCCATATAATCCTGCGAATTATAACAGGGAATCGCTATCGTCAAAAGTTTCATTCCTTGCTTCCTCCCTCAAGTATCTTCTTTCCTCTATAAAGGGTATTGTACCAAATTTACTGAATAATATCCACTACCAATTTTAACGGCTCTGGTTTTTCACCGGATATACGACAACAACCCCTCATAAAATCCACTGCTTTCTCCAGTTTTTCCTCCTGCGAGGTGTACAAATCGGCGATGATGTCACCTTTTTTTACTTTGTCTCCTATTTTTTTCTTCATGATAATGCCGGCAGAAAAATCAATCGTGCTTTCCTTCGTCTCCCTTCCGGCTCCCAACAGTCCGGCTGCGATGCCGATTCCTTCTGTATCCATCGAAAACAGCCAACCGTCCTCCGCTGCTCTGAGACTTCCGCAAAACGGCGACACCGGGAATTTCTCCGGATTTTCAATATAGGACAAATCCCCCTTCTGCATTTTCACCATTTCCTTAAATTTTTCAAAAGCGGCTCCGCTTTCCAGCACTTTTTCCGCCTTTTTCCTGCCTTCGTCATAGGTCATCGTTCTTCTGCCGTCCGGCATTTCCGTCCCCATTGAGAGCATCATCCCCGCCAGTGCCACGCACACCTCCTTCAAGTCTTCCGGTCCATTTCCCTGTAAGGTGTCGATTACCTCCTTCACCTCCAGATTATTTCCGATGGCGTATCCGAGAGGTTCTTCCATGCTGGTAATCATGGCTGTCGTCTCTTTTCCCGCCCCTTTGCCAATTGCTGTCATGCGACGTGCCAGTTCTCTCGAACCGTCCAAATCTTTAATAAACGCACCGCTGCCAGTGGTGACGTCCAGTAAAATTTTATCACTTCCCGCCGCCAGTTTTTTGCTCATAATCGAGGAGGCAATCAATGGAATACTCTCCACCGTCCCGGTCACGTCTCGCAGGGCGTAGAGAAGTTTATCTGCCGGAGCGAGATTTCCCGTCTGACCAATCACACTAATACCATTTTTCTCTACTGCGTGGAAAAATTCCTCCTCATCTAAATCAACACGAAATCCCGGTATGGACTCCAATTTATCGAGCGTTCCCCCGGTAAATCCCAGTCCTCTGCCACTCATCTTTGCAACGGGAACACCGCAAGCAGCCACCATTGGTCCCACAATCAAGGTCGTCTTATCCCCAACGCCCCCGGTAGAATGTTTGTCTACTTTAATGCCGGGTATTCGGGACAAATCCACCACGTCCCCGGAATCTCTCATTGCCAATGTCATGGCGGTGAGTTCCCGGTCGCTCATCCCCTGAAAGCAAATCGCCATCAGCATGGCTGACATCTGATAGTCCGGTATTTTTCCCTCTGCGTAATCACGAATCATAGCCTGGATTTCCGATACCGCCAGTTCCTCCCCCTTACGCTTTTTATGAATTACATCCACAAATCTTCCTGTCTCCATTCTCCATATCTCCATAAAAATTCTTTCCGGCTTTCATCCGCCTAAAAATGTGTCTTGTCTGCCTTTTATTTTACACAATTGTGTCGCAAAAGTCCAGCAGAGACGAAACCATGATTGTGTCAAGTATTCGTCGATACTTTTTTTAGTTTCCGTATTTCATGATAAAAGTTTACTCGCACGGGCGCTTTCGCTATGATAAATACGCAGCGGTATGGGTGTATAAAACACATACACCTCATACCGGCGCATTTATACCCATGCTCCGTAAATCTTTTTCATGAAATACTGGTATTCTAAAAACACTGAATTATTACTTGACACAAACCTTCTAAATTCGGTCTTATAGTTTTTTTCTATCTCACACTTCTTCCCATTTTTATTTGCTTACCTTTTGCCAATGAAAATTATACACTAACCAAAACCATTGTCTGAAATTTATAAAATATCGATAAACAAAATTGTAGATTTATGTAAATACATGGTGTATAATATAGACATCAATTTGTAGGGGGAATTGCAATTATGAAAAAGAGAAATAAAGTTATAGTTGGTGTGTTATGTTTGTTTCTTATATCAGGAATGATAGTAAACTCAATAGATGTACGTAGTTCTACTGTATCTGAATATGACATATCAAATCCGAGAGTAGAGGACGATTTAACTACATGGGATTGTGTTTATTTCGGTAATTACTGGCAGAACGACACAAATGAGGATGGAGTGGCAGACGAGAACGATGAAAAAGAGCCAATCAAATGGCGTGTGTTGTCAGTAGACGGCAACGATGCTTTTTTATTGGCAGACAAAAGTCTTGATTTTCAGCAATATAACGAGACAGGCGATGATGTAATATGGGAAACATGTACATTAAGAACATGGTTAAACGAAGAATTTTTTAATGAGTCGTTTTCTAAGAATGAACAGAATACGATTAAAACAACACAAGTTACTGATGAAGGCAATACAGTATATGAGATTCCAAGTGGTAATAATACAAATGATAAAATTTATCTACCTTCGTTAACTGAGGTTACCAATTCAATCTATGGGTTTAATAATACGATAAATAATGAAAAAACTAGAATGGCTACAGCAACAAAATATGTTATAAAACAAAGAATGAACGATACTACTGGTTCATCTGAATTTCCTGAAGATAAAGAATCTGCTTGGGGTCTACGAACGCACAATAAGTATCGAAGTAACGGAATAATAAACGGCGAATCCGTACCATATACTCTTGGATTAATTGTACGTGCATACGGAAGAATTGCTATTAATTCACCAAATATGACAACTGCGGCTTATTATTTCGATATTCGTCCATGTTTACACATAGATTTATCTTCCAACACATGGAGTTATGCAGGTACGGTAAATTCGGATGGTGAAGTAAATGAACCGACATCTGAATTACCAACACCGACAGTAGAGCCAACGTCAACAACAAAACCGACAGAAGATGTAGTAGCGACAGAAGACCCAACAACAACGCCAACACCGGAAAAAACGCCAGAGGTGGCAGCCACAGCTACACCAATGCTGGAGTCAACGGAATACCCAACAATAGAATCGACAGCAACCACAACAATCGAACCAACACCATGGACAACAGTAACATCTACATCAACAGAAGAACCTTCGTCTCCAAGTCCGGTATTAACAAATCCTACACCGACACAAGCTACTACACAAAATTATTCAAATAATACAGTAACAACAAGTACAACTCAACAGAAAATTATAAATAATACACAGCAGAAAGCAACGGTAACCAAACCATCAAAGCCAAAAATTTCATCCGTTAAAAATAACAAGAAGAAAACGGTTACGATAACATGGAAGAAGGTTTCTGGTGCAGTTGGCTACCAAATACAATATGCAACCAATGACGCATTTTCAAGGAAAAGCAAAACAACAAGCAAGACAAAGATTTCTATAAAAAAGTTAAAAACAAAGAAAACTTATTCTTTCCGTATACGTGCTTATAAACTAAATGGTAAGACAAAAGTTTATGGCAAATGGAGTAACGTAAAACGCATAAAAATTAAAAAATAATTTTAGAACTTAATTCATCATTATAAGAGCAAGAGAGCTAACTACTCTCCTGCTCTTTTTCAAATAAAGAAAAATGAAGGGAGGTCGATAAACCATCCCAAAGATTATGTTTTATTGTATAGTTGAAAATTACATTACATATTATTGTTTACATCATAATTGTAAATTATAAGGTATACTGTTTTTTATTATATGTTGTAAAAATTGAGCCAGAACGCTATAATGGTTGTAGAAAATGCCAAAAAGAGAGTAGGTGATTTTATGTGCTATACAGTAAATGAAATTAAAGAAAAGACAATTCCAATTGCAAAAGAATATGGTATTAGTCGTATGTTTCTTTTTGGTTCTTATGCACGTGGGGAGGCAAATGACGATAGTGATGTGGATTTATATATTGATAAAGGTCGTCTCCGTAGCCTGATTCAATATTTTTCTTTTATAAATGCATTAGAAGATACTTTAAACTGCCACGTAGATGTTGTTACAACGGGAATCAAGGACATCAAATTTTTAGATAATATAAAAAAGGATGGGGTGCTACTGTATGAAGAATAAGGATACACAAATAATTACACGAATGATTGAATACTGCAATGATATAGAAATTTTGCTCATTCGTTTCAATAAAAGATATGATTTGTACGAAAAAGACATATCCTTTCAGTATTCTTGTAATATGTGTATTATCCAGTTAGGTGAATTAGTCAATCGATTATCACCTGAATTTTTAGAGAGCTATAATCAAATTCCATGGCATGCAATACGTGCTATGCGAAATCTTCACGCTCATGACTATGATAACATCGATTTGGATATTGTATGGAATACGCTACTCGAAGATATTCCAAAATTAAAAACAACATTACAACAAATTTTATGAGGATTAGAAATAAAAGAAACCGACAATTTCTAAAAAATTTCGGGGATTGTCACATTATGACGGATATGTTATAATTACCGATGGCAACTACGCCAATATCATATAAACTACGGCGTATTTGCCATATTTTTTTACTGTGAAAGGGGAATTTTATTATGTCTGGAAGTACAATTGCCATACTTATTGCATTTGTCTGTTATCTGTTACTAATGATTTTCATCGGAATTTTTTCCATGAAGAAAACGAAAAATACAGAGGATTATTTCCTCGGTGGACGAGGATTGAATGGCTGGGTTGCAGCTCTTTCTGCTCAGGCGTCAGATATGAGCGGCTGGCTGCTGATGGGGCTGCCGGGTTCTGTCTATGCACTGGGAACCGGGCAGGCGTGGATTGCCATTGGACTGTTTGCAGGAACGGTGTTGAACTGGCTGTTAATCAGCAAGCGGCTTCGCCGCTACACCATCATTGCCAACAATTCACTGACATTGCCGGAGTTTTTTGAAAATCGATATCACGACAAAAAGAAAATACTCCTTGGTATCTCGTCTTGCGTAATCGTTGTCTTTTTCCTTGTATACACTGCCTCGGCACTGGCGTCCGGCGGTAAATTGTTTCATACGGTTTTCGGCATTGATTATCATGTTGCTCTGCTGGTAGGTGCTGTTGTCATTCTCACTTACACCTTTCTTGGCGGCTTCCTGGCAGTTTGTACCACCGACTTTGTGCAGGGGACAATGATGCTCATTGCCCTTATGATTGTACCGATTGTCGCTTACAGTATCGTCAGCGGAGATTTCAACGGGGCACTTGTTCAGCATGGTATCACCAATGCAAGCGATTACCTTAGTCTGTTCTCTAATAACGGCGAGCCATATTCTTTCGTAGATATTATTTCACAGTTGGCATGGGGGCTTGGCTACTGCGGTATGCCGCATATTTTGATTCGTTTTATGGCTGTAAAAAGCGAAAAGGAACTGAAAAAATCCAGTGTTATCGCTATTATCTGGGTTGCCATTTCACTTTTCGCCGCTTGTGCCATTGGTGTAATCGGAAGAGCCTATCTGTCGAATGTCCTCGATGGCTCAACGACAGAAACCGTATTTATTTCCATGATTAAGCAGTTGTTCTCCGGTCATGTGATACTGGTTTTCATCGGCGGTTTGTTCCTCTGCGGAATCCTTGCCGCAGTTATGTCTACAGCCGATTCGCAGTTGCTCGTCTGCGCATCCTCCGTATCAAAGGATATTTATAAAAATATTTTCAAGCCGAGGGCGGATGATAAAAAAGTTCTTACTATCAGTCGTATTACGGTGGTCGTAGTGGCTGTACTTGCCTTCCTCATTGCATGGAATCCGGACAGCAGCATTATGGATTTGGTATCGGACGCATGGGCGGGACTTGGCTCTGCCTTTGGTCCACTGGTTGTCTGCTCTCTCTTTTGGAAACGCACAAACCTTCCGGGAGCAGTTTCCGGTATTCTGTCCGGCGGTATTTTCGTCATTATATGGGATTACCTCCCTATCGTCGGCGGTAAAACGCCTTATGAAACAACAGGTATCTACTCCCTGCTCCTTGGTTTCTTTATCAGCCTGATTTTCATTTTCGTGGTCAGTCTGCTTACAAAAGCACCGGAACAGGAAATATTGGACGAGTTTGAAAAGGTGAACACGTATACAGAATAAAAGCTGGTTAAAAAAAGAAGGAACCCACCCAAAGGTTCCTTCTTTTTTATTATTGGTCTGTAATTTTTTCCGAACGTTTCAATATATTCTCCAGCAGTGACGTATAAATCGGCTTACTCCCCACCAGATTTGCCACAAAATATGCCATGATACTGACCAAGGCAACATCCAAAAACCGATTCATGCTCCCTGTCATTTCAGTAATCAGCACAATTCCGGTAAGGGGTGCGCGGACGATTCCTGCGAACAGCCCCGCCATCCCCAGTATAATAAACTGCGTCCACATTGCGTCCGGAATGTTGCAATATTGAATGACCACATCTCCATACGCCGCCCCCAAATAAGAACCCAGTATCAGCAGAGGGAAGAAAATTCCTCCGGGTGCTCCCGAACCAAATGAGACAGCGGAAAACAGAAATTTTACAACAAGCAAAAGAATCAACATTCCAAAAACCGGGCGGTCATATTCCAGCAGTTCCACCATGGCGTGTCCACCCGCCAGCACCTTTGGCAGCGTAAGTCCAAGGACTCCTGCCAGAAGAAACGGAACGCAAATTCGAATCTCCATGGGAACTTTTTTCAGGGATTGAAAAATCCCTTGTACTTTCAGCATGACAACGTTATATCCGGCTCCGGCAAGTCCCAGAACTACACCAAAGATTACAAGAACCCAGTAGTTTTTCAAAGGAAGTGTATAAGAGGCGTAGCGAAAGATTGCCTCTTGTCCGAAAAACAGTTTGGATACAAAGTCAGCCATCACTGCCGCCATCACGCCGGACAAAATAATTCTCCGGTCAAACTTATGCCAGATTTCCTCCATGACAAATAGGATACCCGCCAAAGGAGCATTAAATGCCGCTGCCAGTCCGGCTCCACCGCCGCAGCACAAAAGTTCAATTTCTTTCGAACGGTCAGCACGACGGAGACGTGCATATCCCTTCGCCGCCATAGCACCAAGCTGAATCGACGGGCCCTCTCTCCCAAGGGACAAACCGCCAAAAATACAAATCGTTCCGCCCACAAACTTTGCGACCAGCACACGCCACCAGCTCGGATTCAGCAAATCCTTTGCCTCGCCACAGACTTGGGGAATCCCGGAGCCGCTTGACATCCCTTCCCAAATCACCATACGGGCGACAACACACCCCATAAGAAGTAACGCTGCAAACCAGCATAAAATATAAAAAATATTTCCCCTGATAAGGCTTAAAACCCGATACAAACCAGCCTCTGCCCATGTCAGGGAAAGTCGGTATAAAACTGCTGTCAGGCCCGCAAAAACCCCTATAAGCACACCCTCCAGCAAAAGCAGACAGCTTTCCTTTGTGGATTCTTTCATCTCACAATCCTCCCTTTTCGTTTCTGTCTCCTATTTTACATCCAAACGAATCGTTTCGCAATAAAATTCCCTCTTATCCCTCATTCTTGTGCATTATTCGTTTGCTACTTCTTTACCGTCACCGTACATTCCTTTTTCACCCCATCGACGGTGCAGGAAATAATCGTGAACCCTTCCTTTAGCGCCGTAACCGTTCCCTCATCATCCACTGACGCCACACTGGATTTTTTCGACTTCCAAACCGGAGTTCGCCCGGAGGAAACCTTCGCTGTCAGCTTGCACGATTTTTCCGGTGCCAGCGTCAGGGAGGTCTGGCTCAAAGTGACCTTCGGTTTCTTCACAGTGACTTTGCACGTTTTCTTTGTTCCGTCAGCCGACGCAGTAATCACCGCCTGACCTACCTTCTGTGCATAAATCTTTCCGTTGTCCTCAATCATCACCACACTGGACTTGGACGATTTCCATGTAACTTCAGAACCGCTGGAGACCGACGCCTTCAACTGGAAGGACGCACCGTTTTCCAGTGTCACCGTAGCAGTGTTCAGCTTAATCTCGGTACTCAGCACCGTAACCTCACAGCTTGCCTCTGCACCGCTGACTTTCCCGGTAATCTTGCAAGTGCCGGATTTTTTTGCGGTCACCAGCCCATAGGTATTCACCGACGCCACAGAAGATTTACTGCTCTTCCACTTGACGGTCTTTCCACTGGTCGCAACACCGACAAGACGGAAACTCTGTCCGATTTTCAATGTGTTTTTATATTTTGATAAAATGACAAAAGATACGGTAGACGCCTGACTTTCAGGCGAGTTATAATAAAACGTGGTGGCAATTAAAACAACCGCCATACAAACAGACAGCAGCTTTGCCGCTGATTTCAGATGAATTGAATACTGTTTCATGAGAACCCCTCCTCTATGATAGAGGAATAAGAGGGATTACTCATGACTATAACACAGTATATTGTATTTTTCAAGAACTTTTTTCTATATTTTGTGTTTTTATTTTTCTATCCATTTCCCGGTATTCTGCAATTCGCCATTAACATCAAGGTAAATGGAATAGTGGTCAGATGGAAGATTATCAAACTGGAGTGCCAGAAAATATTCATTTGTTTCGAAAATCTCCATCGTCTGATACGTGTCCTCAAACCGGACAACGTAAGTACCCTCACTTCCAACAAAATACACAGCAAGAATCTGATGGTCCACACCACGAACATGAAGAATGTCCTCCTGCCTTGCGTAAGCAATCGCCACATCCGTCACCTTCTGGCGTTTTTGGAACTGCATGGATTTTTCAACCTTCTCCGGTCTGCGGAGTTCTCCCCCTACATAATTTTCAATTCTTCCTACCGGTTTCACCAGTTCCTCGTAATCCGGTTCAAAGTTGTAGGCTCTGAAAAATCCCGGTTTTACGCCAAATTCACTGAGAACTTCTCCCGTCTCAAAATCGAACTCGTAAATGCCTCCTGCATTTTTTTCAATCGGCTCTGCATAAGATGCAGCCATACCGTAAATTCGTCCCTTATCCGGACAATAAATACCGTTGGCACGGATTCTCGTTTTCGGCATACCGAACCGCTTATAGAGAGAAACCGTAAACTCTTTTTCATTTACCGTATAAATACTGACATAACTGAGCGTGTCGTTATCAAAACTTTCCGCCTTCCGCCGTCTTGCCCAATGGTTATCAAACACCATAATGTGCTTTGTATCCGGATTTCCGTCAAAATCCTCGTCCAGCTCATAGGCGGCGTGCTGCTGATACACCCAAGGCACATCCCCTGCCGGTTTCAGAATTTTGTCTGTCATTGTAGTTTCTGCCCAAAATTCCGGATCTGACAACATCCAACGGAGTTTCTTCGTCTCATAGTCCACCAGACAAACAGTGTGTATATTTCTCAGTGACAAAAGAATCGACTTATCCTTTTCATAATAAACGGCTGAATTTACGTGAGCCCAGTCCATCATATTCTGATAATGCTTGTCAAACAGCTCCTCCATGGTGACACTCCAGACAATCTCTCCGGTCTTTCGGTCAATCTCTATCACCATGTCCTCCGTATGCTCGAGCATGGTATTACTGCCGGCAAGAATATTTCCGCCTTCCTTCTCCTCCACTGTATGGTGAACGCCGTCTTTTGTGAGATAGCAGCGGAACACTCTGCCCAGATAGTCCATGTCATAAGACTGAACACATTGAGGATTGGAGTAGGACGGTGTACTGATTTCCTTTTCCATGTAGAAAAAGTGTCCGTTCGACAAAGGGAAAATACCATAACCCCGAACAAGGCGGCGCAGGAAATAACGAATTTTTCCCTCTCTGTCGAAAACACAAGTCTTAATGCCAAGTCCGCCGGAAATCATAATATTTTCAAACGCCGGATTGTCCGATACCTTTTTCGGCTCGACAATATCACGCAAATCTGCCGGCAAAGGTTTTGTCACAATCGGCATCGTATGGGACGCCGCCACATTACCGCCTTCGTCGATTAACTCTATCCGCACCTTGTTCTCTCGTCCGGCATACAAACCAAGTATCGGAACACGATGATATTTTTCCGCAGGAATGTTCGCCACATAATCCGTCTCCGGAATATCACCTCTGACCGTAACCCGAACACAGCAAGGATTTTCCGTCTCAAAAAGAGCGAGTGCCGTCAGCGGCGCCTCACCATATGGGTTCCGCACAACGAACATATTCTGGAATGTATATTCCCCGCTGCGGAGCATTTTCTCCAAATAATAATCTCTTGTCTGCGTTTTCAGAGCATACATTGTCTCTTCATAAATGTTGGAACGGATTTCCGCCGTATGCTCACGCTGAAATGCCGGCTCATACTTTTTGGCTCTGGACGCCAGCCAGCCGACTCCACACATCCAGACAACACAACCATCCTTCAAAGTAATCTTCTGTAATCTGCTCCCGGACATATCCTCCGAGATTTTCTTACACTTTCTCTTCACCCGTCGCAACTGCTTTTTGCAAACTTTCCTGATATTCATGCCTCGTCGAGCCTCCGTCTACTTCAAATATTCTAATATCTCCCGGTATACGATTTCAGCACATTCTTCCGCCGAATGTTGAATGGTATCTAACACAATTTCCGGATTTTCCGGTTTCTCGTAAACCGAATCCTTTCCGGTAAAGTTTTTAATATCTTTCTTGTACAGTCCCTTCGGGTCCCTCTTCATGCACGTCTCAAAATCGGTGCTGACATAAACCTCAATGAAGTTTTCTTTTCCTGCCCGTTCTCTGGCAACTCTGCGCATTTCACGAAAGGGCGAAATAAACGACACCAGCGTAATCACTCCGGCATCCCGGAACAACGCTGCAATTTCTCCTACTCTCCGAATATTTTCATTTCGGTCCTCGTCCGAAAATCCCAAATCCGAATTAATACCACAGCGAATATTATCACCGTCCAGAAGATAAGCTGCCAATCCCTTTTCATTCAGCATTTTCTCCACCTCAATCGAGATTGTGGATTTTCCTGAACCGGACAGCCCGGTGAACCAAACCACCAGTCCCTTCTGTCCCATAACTTTCTCCCTGTCCTCGGAAGTAACCTTATTCTGCTGCCAGATAACGTTTTCATTCTTATTCATCGTAAAACCTTTCCATTCCTATTAAGAAGTATCATTCTCATCCAAAGCTATTTTTATCAAAATTTTTTGTCATTATTTTGGCATGTTTATGGAAACAATTTGACAATTTTTTTATTTAAAATTTTTAACGTTACTTCATTCCGTCGCCAGCCTCATCCTCATAACTTCCGTTCTGAGCTGTTACTAAATCATTTTTCAGCTTTGCAACACTTTTATATCCGGGAACGGTGTTCCACCATCCGAAACTCAATCCGGTGTCACTTCCTTCGATGCTTGTAGAATTTAAATCCACATATTCATTTCCCTTTGCATACTTAATCAGATTCTTGAATTTCACCGGAAGGTAAACCGTTGTCGTTTTAAAGCTCTTGTCTTTGCTTTTTACTTTTGCCGAATATACGATATAAATTCTGTTGTAATCATTCCAGCCGTCCGCATTTTTAATGGAAAGGAAATAATATCCCGCATAACTTAAATTACTCATTCCGATTTCCTGATTATGCTCGGCAAAATATGCCTTCACAGCATCCTTCGTCTGCTTTTTCATCTGCTCCAGCACATCACTGTCAATGTCGGATGCCTGCGTAACATAAGCATCGACATCTTCGCAAGTATATTCTTTCGATGTTTCCGTCAAAACACAGCCATAATTCTTTACAAAAGACTGCTCGTCGTACTGAACTGATACCGTTATTTTATCGCCTATCGCAATTCCACTGGATGGCTCGGCTTGGAAATACAAAGAGGAAATTCCATCCTCCTTAGAATTATTCTGACAGGTTACACTGGCATTTGGCGAGGTTCCCGAAAATTCCACGCTGACATTTTCAAACGGGTCTACCTCCCGAATTTCATCAAGTCCCTCTACCTCGAACTTCATGTCTTCTCCTTTAAACTTCACACCAAACTTCTTCGCCACATCATTATCAAATGTGTACTTAACCGTTACGGTGTCGCCATTTTGCAAATCACTTGTTTTATCAAGCTCATAGCTCAGTTTATCAAAAAGACTTGCAATCTCCACGTAATCTGACGCATTATCTTTGTCTGCCAAATCCGTCAGACTTTGAATATCCTCCACATTGTCAACGCCTGCCGCATCTGAAAAATCCGCCAACAGCTTACTGTAGTCAAAATTCAATACAGCCTCGCCGTACTTATCATATCCGCTAAATGTTACGGTAGTATAATCCTGTAAATCGATTTTTTTCTTATGGGTGGCTGCCAAGACAATCACAAGCACCAGCACACAAGCCACTGCTGCCGCCACTGCAATAATCCTTTTATCCAATGGTTTTCTTATTTTGCCCGGTGGTGTCTGCTGTACCGGTAAAGACTCAATTTTTCCACCGCAGTGTTCACAAAATTTACTGTCATCACTAATTGTTTGGTTGCAATTTGGACAAATCATAGATGTCATCTCCCCTTTTCTTTATTAGATGAAGTCACCGAAAGCACTTCCGAACCCCTGCAGCACTTCTGAAACCGCAGAACCCAGTGTAATAAGCATAATCAGGCTGGTGACAATAAGAACACAAATGTATGTAATCGTTACCGCATATACTTTTTTACTGCCCTCAAGTTCAACCATCTCGCAATAGGTAACAATCATCAATACACTGGTAAAGGCACTGCCAATTCCCAGTACCACCGCACCAAGTCCCGGCAACAGTAAAAACAGGAGAATACCCACTACTTTAATCACGATATCATACAATGCTTTCCCACCTGAAATCGTTATAAACTGTGCAACTGTAATCTCTTGATTTTTTGCAAATGCCTTACTCACACCAAATAGTATCACAGCCCACAAAAAATAAGACGCTGCTGCTGTTAATGTAACACCAATCACAATACCCGCATAAGGAATGGAAAGATATTCTGCACCTCTTCCAAGGCGAACCCGCAGCACAATCATTGCCACAATCATCATAATACACGTTATCACAAGGTTAATAACTATCATCTGCAAACCTAATGCAGCACTGTTTGTCTTTGCAATATTTTTCAGTTCCTCCACTGGATTTTTAAAAATCGGGACAATCTTCCCTAACAGTGATTTTGTTCCGGTAGCGATTTTATCAATCGTCTCGTTTAACTGCATGTTCTCCGGCTGCACCGGTTCCGCTTGCTGAAACTGTTCCGCTTGTTGAAACTGTTCCGCTTGCTGAAACGGAATGTTTTGTTGTGTTGCCGTACAGTTGCAGACCTCCCCTTCATTTAATGGTCTGCCACACTGACTACAAAAATTAGCCATGTAAAAAACCCCTTTCTGAATTTATTTTTTTCGTCAATATTATACATGAAGAAAGTTCTTTTGACAATACCGCAAACCTCTTGTTGACAAACCTTCTAATATTTGCGATACTTAATTTATATAAAAAAGTTATTATTTCATTACAAAAAAGCAACAGCTTTAGCAATAACTTTTCAAATCAAATACAAAAGGGGAGAAGGTCTATGGAATACAAAGATTTATTTAAAGACGGCATGCTGCTTGCCGAGATGGTTTCCGAAGACGTGGGCAACTTGTTTAACGCAATTATTAAAGTATACCCTATGATTGTATTGTCGAATTTGACAAAAAATACGTACTTCATGATTCGTGATGAAGGTTTTCTGCATAACGCCGCCAGTTATAACGGCGTGTATGATGAGCTGATTGACGACAACATAGCGAATATCCATCAAAATTATCAGCAGACTTTTTTCGATTGTTTTTCCAGAGAAAATCTGATACGGGAATACAAAAAAGGAAAGACAGACGTATATGCCGAGCTTTATCAAAAAGACAGAAAGGGAAATTATCAGTGGGTATCCACCCATGTTATCCGAATCGAGGATAAGTCAGGGGATATTGTTCAAATCTGTTTTAACCGCCCTTTGGATGGCATTGTAACAAAACATCATGCACATTTTTAAAAAAGGAGTGGCTTTTCAGGGGTTTGTCAAGTAAAGTGTGTAAATTAATTTAATTTTTTTATCGGTGGTTT
>CAZFHT010000034.1:0-18518 GCA_964518785.1 uncultured Eubacterium sp. | reverse complement strand
CCTGATACAAAAGGCGGCGTTGTGTTCAACCCGGATGGCACATTGAATAGAGGTGCAATGCTTACCATTATGAATCCAGACGATAAAGCTGGTTTAGAGGCAGCATTGAGAATTAAAGAGGAGACAGGAGCAGAGGTTACGGTATTGACCATGGGACTTCCGAAAGCAGAAGAAGTTCTCCGCGAGGCTATGGCTATGGGTGCGGATAATGGTATCCTTGTAACCGATCGTGTACTCGGTGGTGCAGATACTTGGGCTACCTCCACAACGATTGCCGGTGCCCTGAGAAATATCGATTATGATTTGATTATCACCGGACGTCAGGCAATTGATGGTGATACGGCTCAGGTTGGTCCTCAGATTGCAGAACATTTAGGTCTGCCGGTTATCTCTTATGCCCAGAACATCAAAATTGATGGCAACAGCGTAATCGTTGAGCGTCAGTATGAGGACAGATACCATGTGCTGAAAGCACAGATGCCTTGTCTGATTACCGCTCTTTCTGAATTGAATGAGCCTCGTTACATGACTCCGGGCGGAATCAATGAGGCGTTCGAAAAAGAGATTACTGTATGGGGCAGAGTAGATTTGAAAGATGTTGATGACGCTAACCTTGGTTTGAAAGGTTCTCCTACAAAAATTGCGAAAGCATCCGATAAAGTCCGCAAAGGGGTTGGAGAAAAAGTTACTCTGGATCCAGCAGAGGCTGCAACCTATATCGTTGACAAATTTAAAGAGAAACATGTAATCTAATTGTGTGTGAATTTTGCATGCACAAGAATGGAGGTTAAAATGAGTTTAGAAGAATATAAAGGTGTATATGTCTTTGCTCAGCAGGTTGACGGTGAAATTAGCAGCATCGCATTTGAACTGCTTGGTAAAGCAAAGGATCTTGCAAAAGATTTGAATACAGATGTTACTGCCGTATTGCTTGGTTACAATGTCAAAGGTTTGGCAGATTCCCTTGCTGAATATGGCGCTGACAAAGTTATCGTTGTAGACGACAAAGAACTTGAAGTATATAGAACAGAACCATACGCACATGGTCTTTCTTCTGTAATCAATGAGTACAAACCGGAAATCATGCTGGTAGGTGCTACGGCAATTGGCCGTGACCTTGGTCCTCGTGTATCTGCTCGTGTTGCAACCGGTTTGACAGCAGACTGTACGGTACTTGAGATTGGTGATTTCACAGATGTTGCCACAAAAGAAGTCATTCCGAATCAGCTGCTGATGACACGTCCGGCATTTGGCGGTAACACAATCGCTACGATTGCCTGCCCATACAATCGTCCACAGATGGCTACGGTTCGTCCCGGCGTTATGCAGAAGATTGAGCCGATTTCCGGTGCAAAAGCGAATGTAATTGAGTACAATCCGGGATTCACTCCGGACAACAAGTATGTTGAAATCTTAGATGTGGTTAAGTCGGTAACGGACGCTGTCGATATTGCTGACGCTAAGATTCTTGTATCCGGCGGTCGTGGAGTTGGAAGTAAAGAAAACTTCAAAATTCTGGAAGATTTGGCAGAGGTACTGGGTGCTACGGTAAGCTGCTCACGTGCCGTTGTTGAGAATGGCTGGCTTCCGGTTGAGCGTCAGGTTGGACAGACCGGAAAAACCGTTCGTCCTAATGTGTACTTTGCTATCGGTATTTCCGGTGCGATTCAGCACGTAGCAGGTATGGAAGAGTCTGATATCATTGTTGCCATTAACAAGGATGAGGACGCTCCAATCTTTGATGTAGCAGATTTTGGTCTTGTAGGTGATTTGAACAAAATTGTTCCACAGCTTACCGAACAGTTGAAAGCTGCTATTGCAGAAAAATAATCAGATAAGAAAAAGGGCGTACCTTGGTGTTACGCCCTTTTTTATTAGAGGAGAATACGGATGAATCCAATCGGGGTTGTGATATGTAACTTTAATAAAAAAGATTTTGTGCTGCAATGTATTCACAGTGTGAAAGAGAGTGTAGAGCAGAATTTTGATATTTATGTCGTGGATAATGCGTCTACAGATGGCAGTGTAGAGGCGATTCGAAAAGAATTTGGCGACTCTGTCAATATATTGGAGAATACGGAGAACCTTGGCGGCTCCGGTGGGTTTAATACCGGATTACGGGTTGTGCTGAACAAGGGATATGAGTATTTTATGTGTCTGGATGACGACGCTCAGGTAGATGAAAATGCCATCCATGTTTTATATGAATATATGGAAAAAAATCCGGATGTGGGCATGGCGGGTTCCCGCGTGTACCATTTGCAAATGCCGGAATACATACAACAGTGCGGTCTGCTTCTGGACTTTGAACACTGTACGGCACAGACAATCGGTGCTGACCAGTTGGAGGACGGTTCTCTGCCGGATGTCGTCGAATGTGATACGGTGGCAACCTGTGCTGTTATGGTAAGAGGTTCTGTCATTCGAAATACAGATGTGGGAATTATGCCCGAGGATAACTTTATCTACTGGGACGACATGGAATGGGGACATCGAATCCATCTTGCCGGGTATCGGGTGGTGACACTGGCTGCGTCAGCGGCAGTACATCAGATGGGTGCGAATACGAAGAAACCGACAACCTTTTTGAATTATTATATGTGGCGGAACCGGACGAATTTTTTTATGCGCTATACACCGGAGGATAAGTTGGAGCAAATGAGTGTTCAGATTCTCTCCAGTTTTTTTGACGCCATGTATGACAGCATGTTCCGGGAGGAGCATAATGTGATGAAAACCTTGTCCTATGCTTATCAGGACGCATTGCAGGGGGTAAGAGGAAAAGCGGAATATCAGATTTTATCCAATGATGCGAACGATGATAAACTGACTGCCTTTGTACAGGACAAAAAAACATATCACATTGTAACAGAGGGGCAGGAGGAGGATGCTCATTATCTTCGGAATTTTTTGGCGTCAGTGAAGCCGTCTCTGACAGAAACAGAGCGAGAGAGAGCAGATGTAGTTTTTCATCTCTGTCCTTATATTTTCCATGTAAAAGACTTTTCGAGAGAGGAAATTTATATCGACTCGGACAGAAGTTGTATGATTACAGAGGAAGATGTACAAGTGGTTCAAAATTATGAATACAGCAGGATGTTGTTTTTGTACATGAATCAGGCAGCGTTTTTGGCAGCCACAAAAAAATTGCGTAAGACGGAATGAAACAATGAGTATGAGTGGCGAAGAGAATGGAGAGATATATGAAAAAGAATGTTTGGATGGGGAGTTTTCTCTGTCTGCTGGCGGTACTGGGAGCTTTGCACAGTGCCAATGTGGTAAAAGCAGCGTCTGCGATAGAAAAATGGGGACAATTATCCGTCTCCGGAACAAATATTGTAAATGAG
Source organism: uncultured Eubacterium sp. (assembly GCA_964518785.1). Classification (GTDB taxonomy): domain Bacteria; phylum Bacillota; class Clostridia; order Lachnospirales; family Lachnospiraceae; genus Eubacterium_F. The sequence continues at coordinate 15,171 of CAZFHT010000034.1, read as the reverse complement.
AATGGGAAAAAAGTTCAGTTGAAGGGAGTCAGCACTCATGGAATTGCATGGTTTCCCCAATATGTAAATCAGTCTTGTTTTAAGAGCTTTAAGAAAATGGGAGCGAATACCATCCGGCTGGCATTTTACAGCGATTCCGGTTATTCGACGAGCCTCTATTCGAAGGTGGAAGAGGGCGTGAATGCCGCCACAGAACTGGGAATGTACGTCATCATTGACTGGCATATACTGAATGATGGAAATCCGAAAACTAATCAAAAGAAAGCGTTGAAATTTTTTACTTATTTCTCAAAAAAATATGGAAAACAGAACAATATTTTATACGAAATCTGCAATGAACCGAATGGAGATGTGACATGGGAGAGAGATATTCGCCCTTATGCCAATAAAATGATTCAGCGGATTCGAAAATATGATAAGAAAAATATTATAATTGTGGGAACGCCTACATGGTCGCAGGATGTTGATGCGGCAGCTAAGAAGCCGCTGAAACAGAAAAACATTGTATATACGCTGCATTTTTATGCGGCAACTCACAAGGATGATTTGAGACAGAAAATGAAGGATGCCTATGATGCAGGACTGCCTATGCTTGTTACCGAGTTCAGCATTTGCGACGCCAGTGGAAATGGGTCTTTGGACAAAAGCAGTGCAAAACAGTGGATGAAACTGTTAAATCAATATAAAATTGGTTATGTGGCATGGAACATTTCCAATAAAAATGAGTCTTCTGCACTGATTAAGTCCAGTTGTCAGAAGACGGGAGGATTTACAAAAGGTAATCTTTCACCATCCGGAAAATGGATTGTGAAATGGTGGAAGAAATAAGGAGGATATTAAAATGAATAAAATGAGAGCTGCAGTGATGGGAGTATTTCTTCTGCTGGGAGTGTCGCTGTGTATTCACACGTCAGCAAAAGCAGAAGAAAAAAAGGTGACGATTACAACGAGCAACTATAATGGCGGTGTGGCAATTCAGGAGGCATTTGATTTGCAAAAGGGTGATAAGCCGGCATACGATTCCCTCGTCGTTGAGTTTACACCGGGAACTTACAAGATTACAGAGGCGTTGATTGTGTATAGCAATACAACGATTGAGGCTACTGGCTCGACAATTCAATACACCAGAGACAAATCGGATTCTGACGGGCGTCTGCCTCTCATCAGTAATTACTGTGAGGGAAAACGTGGTTATGAGGGAGCCGGAAACATTACCATCAATGGTGGAACATGGGATTTTCAGGGAAAAAAGGGACAGATAAATAACAATATGACAATGGAGGCAATCCGTTTTATGCATGGCAGCAAATTTACGCTGACCAATATGACGCTGCAAAATTTGTATCTTAGTCATTATCTCACCATTGAGGGAGTAAGTGATGTAACTGTTACGAATTGTACTTTTAAAGATTCACAAAATACATCAGCAAAAAAAGAGGCGATACACATTGACTGCCTTCACAATGACAGCATGGCACCATCGAATCAGGATAATACGATTTATGATGACTCGATTTGCAATAATGTGACGATTTCAGGATGCGTTTTCGATTCTATACCACGAGGGGTAGGAACCCACATTGCAGTTGCCGGTTTATATCCGTCGAATATAAACATTTCAAACAATACATTTAGTAACATTACTTATGAGGCGATCAAAGCATATCATTATAAAAATGTGACAATTGAAAATAATACGATTACCAATGCAGGAAGTGGAATCAAAATGTACCTGTACGCCAGTCCGGATGAAAGCGAAAATGATGAGGAGGGAAACTCCAATTATCTTACTGCTCTGAAGGGAACGGTAACCGAGGGTGTACCGTCAAATCTGAATGTGAGAATCTGCAACAATACGATTCAGGGAATCAAAGATAAAAAAGTCGGATTTGGCATTCATTTGGTAGGCTGTGCAGAACGCATTGTAAACGGTGCTGTGATTGAGGGAAATACAATTGTTTCAAATGGCTCAGCCGCTACCGAGTTATCCGGTATTTATGTCAATTATGCAAATACGGTGACTGTTGCGAACAATTCCTTAGATAAAAATAACGACTGTGGTATGTTACTCTCGAGTTCCTCGAATCTGACAATTTCCGGAAACACGGTGACAAATTCGGAAAAAAACGGAATTTTGGCACAAAGCTGTAATACGGTCACGCTGTCTGGGAATACAGTGAAAGGGGCAGGCGCACATGGTGTCTACATGAAACAGACAAACGGAGCTGTTATCACACAGAATACTGTGGAGAAGGATAAAAGTGGCGGAATCTGTGCAGACAAATCCTGCCCGAAGGTACAGATTACAAAAAATACACTGACTTCCTCTGGCAAAAATGCCATTGCTGTTTTATCCAGTGCCGGAGCTTTGATTCAGGAAAATAAGATTCAGTCACCGAAGAACTTTGGTATCTATTCTACAAAGTCAAATTCTGTGTTGGTCAAGAGCAATGTTATAAAAGATTCTAAGAGTACAGGAATCATCATACAGGACAGCACTAGTGTTAAAGTGCAGAAAAATACGGTAAGTAAAGCCGGAAAATACGGTATTTTGTTCCAGAAGACAAAGAAAAGCAACGCCTCAAATAACACCTTGTCTGCGACAAAAAATTACTCGATTATTTATTCTAATAACAGTAAGAATAAGCGGTTAAATCTGCGTTTTCAGAGAATTGTCGTGAAAAAGGGAGCAAAGACCGTTACCGGTCATACAACACCGGGTTTGAAGGTCAGTGTTTCGGTAAATGACGGCAGTGCTAAGACGAAAAAAGTGCCAAAGAACGGTAATTATTCAGTAAAAACAAAGAAATTGAAAAAGGGACAGACAGTAACCATCCAGTTAAAAGATAAATGGGGAAATGTCGCAAGTAAAAAATATAGCGTGAAGTAAGGAGATTTTTATATACTCGTGAAACAGGAACCGCCCTCATTCGTGAAGCACTCGGCTTTGCGAATGAGGGCGGTTCTGTGAATAGTAATAAGATGGTAAGTTTTTTTAATTACTCAACGGTTACACTCTTAGCAAGATTTCTTGGCTGGTCAACGTTCAAGCCTTTTTCTACAGCAACATAATATGCCAGATATTGCAAAATAATAGCTGCTACAAATGGACTAAACAGCGGATCTGTCTCCGGCAGGGTAATCTGATGGTCACAAAGGGCGGCGTCTACGGAGGCACCCGGTCCGGTAATCAGAATTACCTTGGCACCGCGGGAACGAACTTCCTGAACATTAGAAATAATTTTGGCATAGACATCCGGCTGGGTGGCAAGTGCAATGACAGGAACATTATCCGTAATGAGGGAAATCGTCCCATGTTTTAATTCTCCGGCAGCATATGCCTCAGAGTGTATATAACTGATTTCTTTTAATTTCAGAGAGCCTTCGCAGGAGAGGGCATAGTCCAAACCACGTCCGAGATAAAAAATGTCCTCTGCACTGGTCAGACGTTTCGATATACTTTCTACCTGATTATCATAAGCCAGCACGTCCTCTACCCGGTCAATAGTGAACATCATTTCTGACATATAATGTTTTGTATCGTCTTCCGAAATTTTTCCGCTGAGATAAGCAAACCGGAAAGCAATGAGATACATCACCGCAACTTGAACACTATAGGCTTTTGTGCTTGCTACAGCAATCTCAGGACCGGCATGGGTATACAAAACATAATCACTTTCTCTGGCAATGGAGGAGCCTTTTACATTAACAACTGACAGCGTCTTGGCACCACGTTCTTTTGCCAGACGGAGAGCAGCGAGAGTATCTGCTGTTTCACCGGATTGGGAAATCGTAATCACCAGTGTCCGCTCATCAATAATCGGATTTTGATAACGGAACTCCGAGGCAATATCTACCGTCACCGGAATACGGCAAAGACGCTCAATCATATTTTTTCCCATAAGTCCGGCGTGCATGGCAGTACCGCAGGCAGTAATGACAATGCGGTTAATGTTTTTAAAAACATCGTCCTTTACATTGTCTGCTGAAAAATCCGGAAGACCATCAATAATACGTGGTTTTACCGTATTGCGAAGAGCCTCCGGCTGCTCGTGGATTTCTTTCATCATAAAGTAGTCGTAACCGCCTTTTTTTGCTGCTGCCATATCCCAACTGATGTGATGGATGGTAGGTCCGTAAATGCTGCCGTTTTCGTCCCGGACAAGGATTTCATCCTTAGTCATTTTGGCAATGTGACCTTCCTCCAAGACAAAATATTGTTTCGCATGGCTGACTAACGCTACCATATCGGAGGCAATGATGGAACCTTGGTCGGTGTGGGTTGCCACTAAAGGACTTCCGTTTCGAACGGCGTAAATGGTTTCCGGTATATCGGAGAACATGATACAAAATCCGTAGGCACCATGAAGTTTCCGGATGGCATTGCGGATGGCAGTTTCCGGGTCCCCTGTATAACAGTCATTGATAACCATGGCAGCAATTTCTGAATCTGTCTGGGATACCGGAGCCTGACCTTTTTCTGCTAACTCCTCTTGTAACTCCTTGTAATTTTCAATGATACCATTGTGTATCAGTGTTACTTTGCCTGCTGTATGAGGGTGAGAGTTTGTGTCGGATACGCCGCCATGAGTAGCCCAGCGGGTGTGTCCGATTCCGCAGGTTGCCTTGTCGTCACTGACAGTGGAATTCACCTTATCCCGCAGACAGGAAACCTTTCCTACTGTTTTTACGGTCTTAATGAATTTGTCAGAAAAATATGCGATACCGGCGCTGTCATATCCCCGGTACTCTAGGGTTTGTAATCCATTGATTAATGCTTTTTTTGCGTCCTTGACACCGACATAACCAATAATTCCACACATAGTAAATAATCCTCCATAATATTGTATTGATTGTATTGAAAACACTTTTAAGATATTTTTCTCTCTATAAACATTATAAAATCGTATCATTTCTTATGCCTATTGTCAAGAAAATCAGTGTTGCGTCCGTTGACGATATAAGGTATACTGTGAGAGGACAAAATACTAAATATATGGGAGGATGAAATGAGTAGTTTTCATGTAGAATTAAAAAAAGTCGTAGATGATTCCTATGACGTTCAGATTGGAAGAAATCTGATACCGGATTTGATTTCCGATATTGAAAACGGTCTGATTGGCAAGGTGAAAAAGATTGCCCTTATTACAGACTCCACAGTGGAGAGCCTTTATGGTGAGCCAATAAAAAAAGCACTGGACACAGCAGGGTATTTTTGTGATTTATTTGTTTTTCCTGACGGGGAAAAAAGTAAAGTCAGGGGAACAAAGGAAATGCTGGAGGACGCCATGCTGGAAAAAGGTTATCGTCGTGACTGTTGCGTAATTGCAGTGGGGGGCGGTGTCGTTTCGGACTTGGCGGGTTTTCTGGCAGGTACATTTGGACGGGGGGTTCCATTTATCAATTATGCGACGACTTTGCTGGCGGCGGCAGACGCCTCCATTGGGGGCAAGACGGCGGTGGATACTCCACTCGCTACCAATCTGATTGGGTTGTTCCACCAGCCGTTGAAGGTATATGTGGACATTGACACATGGAAGACATTGCCGGAGAAACAGTTGAGAAATGGTTTGGCAGAGACGATTAAGCATGGTTGTCTGGCAGATATGGAGCTGTTTGAATATTTGGAGAACCATGTGGAGGAAATTTTGAAATGTGAACCGCAGTCCTGCGTTTACATTTCCGAGCATAACTGTGCAGTAAAATATGACGTGGTGATGCGGGATGAAAAAGAAAAAAGTCTGCGGGAAATACTGAATCTGGGACATACAGTGGGACGTGCCATTGAGACAGTCAGTGATTACCATTTACTTCATGGAGAGGCAGTAGCGATTGGCATGGCGGCACAGGTTCGCCTTGGATGTCAGTGTGGTTATCTGACGGAGCAGCAGCGGGACCGGGTGATTGCCCTTCATGAAAAATGTGGTCTTCCGGTGACGATTCCGGACTATATTGATAAAGAGCAGTTAGTGAAGAAACTCTATACAGACAAGAAAGTCAGAGACGGCAAACTCCGCTTTGTATTCCAAAAAGGAATCGGAGACGTTATGACTTTTGGCGAAGATGTGTACGCAAGACCGGTGGCTGAGGAAGAAATTTATGCCATTCTTCAGCAGATGTAAAAAAGAAAGTGAGGAAAAAGGTATGATACCAGCAATTATAATTATCGTAATTCTTGTTATTGTAATCGTGGCAGCCATTGGTTGTTACAACTCTCTGATTCGTCAGAGAACTACGGTGGAAGAGGCTTTTTCAAATATGGACGTCTTTCTGAAAAAGCGTTTTGATTTAATTCCGAATCTGGTAGAGACGGTAAAGGGCTATGCCAAGCACGAGGAGGAGACATTGACAAAATTAGTGAATCTTCGCAGTGTGGAATATGGCAATATGTCCGATGAGCAGAAATTGGAAAACAGCAAGGCGGTTTCTCAGGCAATCCCTAAAATTCTTGCCATTGCAGAAAATTATCCGGATTTGAAAGCAAACCAGAACTTTTTAAATCTCAGTGACCAGTTAAACCGGGTGGAGGAGGATATTGCAAACTCCAGAAGATATTACAATGGTGCGGTAAAGAAATATAACATTTCTCTGCAGACAGTACCGAGCAATATTGTGGCTGGATTGTTCCATTTTGAAAAGAAACCGCTGTATGAAATTGACAATCCGGAAGAACGACAGAACGTGAAGGTGGGATTTTGATGAAAAAAACGTATTGGGGGTTCCTGCTGCTTGCTTTCAGTTTGCTGATTCTGGCACCCTCCGTCCGGGCAAAGGCAGACGATGGGTATGATATTAATGGATATCAGGTTGACATTAAGGTGACACGTCAAAATACATACCATATTACGGAGACCATTCTCGCAGATTTTTACGAGTCAAAACATGGAATTTACCGGGACATTCCCATTGTAAATGAAATTGAGCGCAGTGATGGCAGCAAGGGAAAGATTACTGCTAAAATAAAAAATATTTCCTGCTCCGACGAGTGTGAAATATCGACGGAAGATGGAAACCGGCGGCTGAAAATCGGCGACCCGGATAAAACGATAACCGGGGAGAAAACCTATACGATTTCCTACGACTATGTGCTTGGAAATGATATTTTAGAGGGAAATGATGAATTTTATTTCAATGTCATAGGGACACAGTGGACAACGTCCATCAGCAACGTAAGTTTTTCAATTGAAATGCCGGATTCTTTCGAGGAGAAAAACCTTGGGATGACCTATGGCTCGTATGGTACGGAAAATCCCGACGGTTTGTATTACCGGATTGACGGCAATACGATTTATGGCGAACTGGATTCCTCGGTTACATTAAGTCCCGGTGAAGGCGTGACAGTACGTCTCCTTTTGCCGGAGGGCTATTTTGAAAAAAGCAGTGATGTTCCTTGGAATCTTTATCTTACGATTGCCATAGGAATTGTGGCTATTGTGACCGCCTTTGTCCTGTGGTGGATATTCGGACGGGATGATGTTGTAGTGGATACGGTGGAATTTCACGCCCCGGACGGAATGAACAGTCTGGAGCTGGCATTTGCCTATCGTGGAAATGCAGAGAGTACGGATGTGGTCTCCCTTATTGTTTATCTTGCCCAGAAGGGGTATATTGACATTGTGGAAGGTGAGAACAAAAAGGATTTTACCCTCGTAAAGAAAAAGCCGTACGACGGCGACAATTCGGTGGAACAAATGTTTATGGACGGTCTTTTCCTGTCCGGTGACATGGTAAAAAAGAAAAACTTGGAAAATAAGTTTTACAAAACGATAGAGGCTATTTGTCATAAAGTAAACGCCAAAGAGAATAAAACAAAACTCTTTTACGCCAATTCCATTAATAAAGGATGGATTTTGTGGCTGATGAGTTTTGTGCTGTTCTTCTCAGCCGGATTTATGCCGGTTTATGACTACACCGGTTCCTTTACGACAGCACTCTTTTCCAGTCTTGGATGCGGACTGCTGTTTTTATTGGCGGCACTGGCATTGGTGCAGCCGGGGAAATTGCTGGGACGGATTTTTATCTTTTTGTGTATGGGTGTCGTGGCGATAGCGGTTTTTGCCCTCTTTTTGGAGGAGGAATTGAAATGTGCAGGCACTCCGTATCTTTGGGTGTATCTGTTTGCTGTCCTTGCCGGCGGCGTTGTTATGTTTTTTAATACCTATATGTCGAAACGAACGGAATATGGAACAATGATTCTGGGGCGAATCCGGGGATTTAAAAACTTCCTTGAAATGGCGGAAAAAGACCGTCTGGAGGCTCTGGTAGAACAAAATCCACAGTATTTTTATGAGATTTTACCGTATACATATGTTTTGGGAATTTCCGATATGTGGATGAAGAAATTTGAAAGTATCACCATAGAACCGCCTGACTGGTACTGCGGTCACCAGACATCAATGTTTGATGTGGTCATGTTCAATCATTTTATGAATGACACAATGTCAGCAGCTACATCCTCCATGACGTCATCTCCAAGCTCCAGTAGTGGCGGCGGTATATCCGGCGGCGGCTCCGGCGGCGGTGGGGGAGGCAGTTGGTAAGAGGATTTCCCTTTTTATTTATGAAATAACTACTAAAAAATCAAAAAAAATCCTTGCAATTCAACAAAAATAGTGGTATAATCGTAATATTGATACTGTTAATGATGATGAGTGGACGCCAGTTCACTCATTTTTCTTGTGAGAAAAGAGGTTTTTATTTGAGCAAACATCTGGATTATGAAGAAAAGACAGAAAAACTCATACAACCAATTCTTGAGAAATATAATTATGAATTGGTAGATGTGGAGTTTATCAAAGAGGCAGGCAACTGGCATCTTCGTGCCTACATCGACAAAGAAGGGGGTATCACCATTGACGATTTGACAGTGGTGAATCATGAACTCAGTGATTTATTGGATGAGAATGATTTTATTTCAGAGTCTTACATTCTGGAGGTCAGCTCACCGGGGCTGCTGAGACCATTTAAAAAGCCGAAGGATTTTATGAGAAATATCGGAAATGATGTGGAAGTCAAACTTTTTTCTCCGGTAGCATGGGAGGAAAAAGGTAAGAACTATTCGGCAAAAGAATTTGTGGCAGTTTTGAGAGAATATAGAGAAGACGAGGGGATTGTTCTTCTAGGATTTGATGACAGAGAGATGGAAGTGGCGGTAAAAGATATTGCGCTCATTCGTCAATCCATTGATTTTTAATACAAGAGTAGTTACTGTTCAGAGAGTTACAAGTGCATTACAGAAATTAAACGTATAGGAGGATAATAAAAAATGAAAAAGAAGACAGTGGCAACACAGAAAGGGAATCCGGAATTAATCGAGGCATTAAATGCCATTGAAAAGGAAAAAGACATCAGTAAAGAAGTTTTGCTGGAGGCTATTGAGAATTCACTGCTGGCAGCCTGTAAAAACCAGTATGGCAAGTCCGATAATATCCGGGTGAATCTGGACCGTGAGACGGGGGAGTTTCACGTATATCAGGATAAGACAGTGGTTGAGGAAGTGGAGGATTCCACGTTGCAGATGTCACTTACTGAGGCAGAGGTGAAACATCCGGGAACGCCGTTGGGAGGAGTTGTCAGCATTGAAGTGACACCGAAGAATTTCGGACGCATTGCGGCACAGAAGGCAAAGCAGGTTGTCGTACAGAAGATTCGCGAAGAGGAGAGAAAAGTTTTATATGACCAGTATTACACAAAGGAAAGAGATATTGTGACTGGTATTGTTCAGAGATACAACAATGGGAATTACAACATAGACCTTGGCAAGATGGACGCCATCTTAACCCCTCAGGAGCAGGTCGAGACAGAGCAGTTTGCTCCGAGAGAGAGAATTAAGCTGTATGTGACGGAAGTAAAAGATACGACGAGAGGACCAAGAATTATTATTTCCCGCACGCACCCGGAGTTGGTAAAAAGACTGTTTGAGTATGAAGTGGCAGAGATTCAGAGCGGCGTGGTTGAGATTAAAAATGTATCTCGCGAGGCAGGCTCTCGTTCCAAGATTGCTGTTCACAGCGTCAATCCGGACGTAGATGCCGTAGGTGCCTGCGTTGGTATGAACGGTGCCAGAGTAAACGCTGTAGTGGAGGAATTGCGAGGGGAGAAAATTGACATCGTAGAGTGGAGTGAAAATCCGGCAATTTTTATTGAACACGCATTGAGCCCATCCAAAGTAGTATCGGTGGATGTGGACCCGGAGGAAAAGACAGCGAGAGTTATCGTGCCGGATTATCAGTTGTCACTTGCTATCGGTAAAGAGGGACAGAATGCCAGACTGGCAGCCCGCCTCACCGGTTACAAGATTGACATTGTAAGTGAATCACAGAGCCAGTCGTAAGTATTGAATTTCACAAAGACATTGATGAGGGAGGTGGATTTTGTGCAAGTGAAGAAAAAACCGGAACGGCAATGTGTCGGCTGCCGGGAATGTAAAGAAAAACGTGAACTGATTCGGATTGTAAAGACAGCAGAGGGTGACTACAAGCTGGACAGCACCGGAAGACAGAACGGAAGAGGAGCTTATTTGTGCAACAGCCCGGAATGTCTGGCAAAGGCACGCAAGACAAATGCACTTAGCCGTTCCTTCCACACAAATGTACCAAGTGAAATTTATGACGAATTAGAAAGGCAGATGGAGCATGATAAATAACAAAAAAGTCCTTGGTACGCTGGGATTGGCAATGAAATCCGGTCATGTTGTCAGTGGTGAGTTTATGACGGAAAAGGCAATCCGGGATGGCAGTGCGAGACTTGTGATTGTGGCTGGGGACGCCTCAGACAACACAAAGAAGAAATTTTCGGATTCCTGTAAATTTTATAAAGTAGCATATGCCTTGTTCGGTGATAAAGATATGCTTGGAAATGCCATTGGGAAACAGTTTCGGGCATCGCTGGCAGTCACAGACAAAGGATTTGCAGCGTCCATCGGAAAGAATTTAAATCTGGAGGTAACGAAGTATGGCAAAAATGAAAATATATGAGATAGCACGAAGTATACAGAATCAGCATAAGAACATAAAAAGCGGTGATTTGGTTAAACTTTTGAATGAGAATGGATTCGAGGTAAAGGGTTCGAATAGCAATATCGAAGACGATGCCATTGCTTTTTTGATGAAAACCTTTATGCAGAAAAAAGCAGAGCCAAAAGCAGAAGAAACTACGAAAGAGAAAATTGCGACAGAAGAAACAGTCGCAAAGGCACAAGCAAAGGAAAAAGCAGCGGCAAAAGAAGAAACAACTGCTAAAGCGATTGCACAAGCAACGGCAAAAGAGAAAGCAGAAGCAAAAGAAGAAACAACTGCTAAAGCAATTGCACAAGCAATGGCAAAAGAGAAAGCAGCTACAAAAGAAGAAACAACTGCAAAAGCAGCTGCAAAAGAAGAAACAGCTGCTAAAGCAATTGCACAAGAAACGGCAAAGGAAAAAGCAGCAAAGGAGAAAGCAGTAGTAAAAGAAAAAGAACCAGTGAAGGAAGAGAAGAAGAAAAAAGAAGACAACATGAAAGAAAATCGTGTGAAACAAGAGAAGAAACAGGACCGCAATGGTTCAAAGAACAATAATGGTCAGCAGAAAAATAATCGTGGTGACCGTAATGACCGCAACGGCGGACGTACAAATAACAACAATGAACGGAATGGAAATCGTTCCAATAATAACAATGGACGCAGCGGCAGCCGGGATAATAACAACAATAATAATCGCGGCGGCAACCGGGATAATCGTGGTGACAACCGTAACAACGATAGAAACAACAACCGCCAGAGAAATGACCGCCGTAACAGTGGAGAACGGGTATTTGAAAAATTTGAGAAAGCTCAGAGTGGTTTTGACGGCATTAAGCAGGAGCAGAAAAATTCCCGTTCCCGTAAAAAGAAGGATGACCGCAATAAGACGACAGGCGGATATCGAAAGAGTACGAAAGAAGAGATGAACCGGATCCGCTCGAAGAAGGATCCGAACCGCAAGGGTGCATTTATTAAACCGGAACCGGTAAAACAGGAGCCGGAGGAAGAAATTAAGCAGATTACGATTCCGGATTCCATTACTATCCGCGGTTTGGCAGAAAAAATGAAAATGCCGGCAGCTGCCCTTGTGAAGAAACTGTTTATGCAGGGACAGATGGTATCTCTCAATCAGGATATTACTTATGAGGAGGCAGAGGAGATTGCTCTAAGTTTTGATATTCTCTGCGAGAGAGAAGAAAAGATTGATATGGTAGCCGAACTTCTGAAGGAGGACGAGGAAGACGAGAGCAAAATGAAAAAACGTCCACCGGTTGTCTGCGTTATGGGACACGTTGACCATGGTAAAACCTCTCTGCTCGATGCCATCCGCCAGAGCGATGTAACCTCCCATGAGGCAGGTGGAATTACCCAGCATATCGGTGCTTACGTTGTCCGTATCAATGGTGAAAAAATCACTTTCTTAGACACACCGGGACATGAGGCATTTACCTACATGCGTATGCGTGGTGCTCAGTCAACCGATATTGCCATTCTTGTCGTAGCTGCGGACGACGGCGTTATGCCGGAGACCGTAGAGGCGATTAACCATGCGAAGGCAGCAGGGGTAGAGATTATTGTTGCAGTAAATAAGATAGACAAAGAGGGAGCTAATATCGAGCGTGTAAAACAAGAGCTTTCCGAGTATGAACTGATTCCGGAGGAGTGGGGCGGCTCCACGATATTCTGCCCGGTTTCTGCACACACAAAAGAAGGTATTGAAAATCTTCTGGAAATGATTGTGCTGACGTCAGAAGTTCTTGAGTTGAAAGCAAATCCAAAGCGTCGTGCCAGAGGTATCGTTATCGAGGCACGTCTTGACAAGGGACGTGGTCCGGTGGCGACTGTACTTGTTCAGAAAGGTACGCTTAATGTGGGAGACCATATCGTAGTGGGTACTGCTTACGGTAAAGTTCGTGCTATGCTCGACCACAACGCTGACCGCTTAAAGCAGGCAAAACCATCCACTCCGGTAGAAATCCTTGGTTTGAATGGTGTGCCGGATGCAGGAGAAATTTTTGTCGCCACAGAAAATGATAAAGATGCAAAGCAGATTGCACAGGCATATGTGGACCAGGGCAAAGACAGACTGCTTGAGGAAACGAAGTCGAAGAAACTTTCGCTGGATGGTCTCTTTGACCAGATTCAGGCAGGTAATGTGAAAGATTTGAACCTGATTATCAAGGCCGATGTGCAGGGCTCTGTTCAGGCAGTGAAACAAAGTCTTGTGAAACTGAGCAATGAAGAGGTTGCGGTTCGTGTCATCCATGGTGGTGTCGGTGCGATTAACGAATCTGATGTTTCCCTTGCCAGTGCCTCAAATGCGATTATTATCGGATTTAACGTGCGTCTGGACAACGTGGCAAAAGATACGGCAGACCGGGAAAATGTCGATGTCCGTCTCTATCGTGTCATTTATGACGCCATTGAAGATATTGAATCTGCCATGAAGGGTATGTTAGAGCCGATTTATGAGGAGAGAGTGATTGCTCATGCCGAAGTACGCCAGACGTTTAAAGCCTCCGGCGTTGGTACGATTGCCGGCTCCTACGTACTGGATGGTAAGATTGAGAGAGGCTGTAAAGCCCGCATTACTCGTGATGGAGAACAGATTTTTGAGGGCAGTCTTGCCAGCTTGAAACGATTCAAGGACGATGTAAAAGAAGTCAATGCAGGTTATGAGTGTGGTCTTGTGTTTGAAGGCTTCAGTGATCTTTTGGAGGCAGACCAGATTGAATGTTATAAAATGGTAGAAGTACCGAGATAGGGAGTATCCGAAGAATGAGAAAGAATAGTGTAAAAAACATCCGCATTAACAGTGAGGTTCAGAGGGAAATGAGCATGATTATCCGGGAAGACCTGAAAGACCCCCGGATTCATCCGATGACCTCAGTTATGTCGGTGGATGTGACACCGGACCTTAAATTTGCTAAAATTTATGTCAGTGTGATGGGGAACGAAGAAGAAAAACAGCGTACAATGGAGGGACTGAAAAAAAGTGCCGCTTATGCCAGACATCAGTTAGCGTCCCGCATGAATCTCCGCAATACGCCGGAGCTTACATTCCTGCTGGATAATTCCATTGAGTACGGTGCAGAAATGTCAAAAAGAATTGATGAATTGGTAAATAAGGATGTGGAAAAATGAGTGGATTGATAAACGCAGTACAAAAAGCAGATACCATTGCCATTGCCGGTCATTTGAGACCGGATGGCGATTGTGTAGGTGCGACAATGGGCTTGTTTGGATACATAAAGAATAATTATCCGGAAAAAAGAGTGTCGGTATATCTGGAAGAATTTCCTGATGCCTTTCACTATCTGAAGGATGAGGACGCACTGGAAGAAAAATGTTCTCTGGAAAAAGGAGAGTTCTATGAGCTTTTTGTATCTTTAGATTGTGGAGATACGGAACGGCTCGGGGACAGGGCGGCTGCCGTTATGGAAAAGGCAGCGTATGTCATCAATATTGACCACCATATAACGAACACGTTATTTGGAAATGAACACTATGTCGTGCCGGATGCCAGCTCTACCTGTCAGGTTCTTTATACGATGATGGATGATTCCAAAATCAGTTATGAAGTGGCGTGTGCTCTTTATACCGGACTGATTCATGACACCGGCGTGTTTAAACATTCGAATACCTCCAGTGAGACAATGCGTATTGCGGGTAATCTCATGGATAAAGGAATTCCTTTTGGAAAAATCATCGATGGAAGTTTTTATATGAAAACTTATAAGCAGCTGCAGATTATGGGCAGATGTCTTATGGAGAGCGTCCGCATTTTAGACGGCAGATGTATTTTTTCCATTGTACGTCAAAATGTGCTGCGGTTATATGAGGCAGGACCGTCCGATTTGGATGGTATCATTGATGAAATGCGCACGACGGAGGGAATCGAGGTGGCGATTCTTCTTGATGAGAGAGAGCCGGGAGAGTATAAAGTCAGTATGCGCTCAAATGATATCGTAGATGTCAGTGTTATTGCCAAATACTTTGGCGGCGGCGGTCATGTGAGAGCGGCAGGCTGTACCATTAAAGGAGACGCCTTTGACGCCATTAACAACCTCACCGAACATATCGAAAAGCAGTTGGGTTAAAGAAACAATGAATGGAATAATAAATGTATACAAAGAACAGGGATTTACCTCTCATGACGTAGTCGCAAAGC
>CAZFHT010000033.1:0-18622 GCA_964518785.1 uncultured Eubacterium sp. | reverse complement strand
ATTTTACACTCTCCCCTACAATGTTACATAGGATATCCCAATGCGGAATCATATTTCCGTAGCTGAATTACTCATTTGTTTTTTTCAAAACAACAACGTTTACGGAGTTCGCTGGCAGAATTACTTCAAATCCTGTTTTCGAAACCGGGATATGAGTTGTCACAGGAACAATCTTCTCGTTGTTTTTCTTATTAACATTTGGTTCGTGAACCAGCTCAGGAGCACCAGTCAGAGTAATCAGCTTTGCCTGGTCATGGATATTTAAGTGTTCCAGATTCACTTTCAAATGCTTTCCAAAATTTTCTACATTCACAAGCTTGATATAAACCCGTTCATCATCAGCGGTAACAGAGTGATAAAGGTCATGGGTATAAGCTGCCAGTTTGCAGTCCAGTTTTCCCTTGATTTCTTCTGTTTCATCCGTATAGTAGCAGGAGATGGCGTTGTTTTCCACGCCGCCATAATTTACACTTACCATGTATTCATGTCCGGCAGGTACCGGTTCATCAAAGCATGCCCGGAGATTTCCGGCAAATACGCTGGAGGAGTAATCACCCATGCGGTATCCTTCTTTTCCTTCTTTGATTACCTTTAAACCAGTTCCGTAATTTCCATAACCGACACAATACTCATGGACGGAAAGGCGTTCCGTTTTGTAAATATGATGATTCAGACCATGAAGTCCGGTTCCCAAAAGGATTTCTGCGTCCTCTGTCTTTTTTTCTACCAAAAGCTGTACTGTATAGTTGAACCATGAAGTTTCATCAATGAAGAAACCATGTCTTTCCTGTGAATCGCTGGAAATCAAAAGTCCGTTTTCTGCTTTTCTTATTTTTCCGTCATTTGGAATGATGGAAAGCAGCCTTTCATCCAGTTCCTCGGTGAAGTCCTGTTCAAGCCAGATTTCATCATTCAGATTTGAGGTGATAATGAGTTTTTTCAGCACTGCCTCACCTTCTGTAACGGCGATACTGACGCCGCCGCAAGGAGTATATTTACGTCTCTTGCCATCGATGTATGTGCGATAGCTGGTGCTGAGCAGTTTTGTTCCTATATTTTCAGCAAAAAGCTGCTGCACGTAGTAGTTCGGTGTTCTCCATACCGATTCATTGTCAAACCAGATGGCATCCGGCGTCCAGCGGTAAGTTCCGTCATTGATTACTTTGTTGAAAAGCGGAGCAGTCGCAGCCAGACGAACAACGTCGGAGTTTCGCTCAAATCCGGTCATGACAGCCGCCTCGGCTACGGCACCTGCCAGCGTATTTTTGTCACTGGAGGCGTACTCGCCCACGAATACTTTGGAAACTTGATTTTCAATGAGTTTGCCATTTTCGTAAGGGCGGTAGTAGTAGTTGTAACGGTCTGCATTTTCCAGCAGATATTCATTGGAACGGTAGTAATGTTCGTCAACAATCGTATCCAGATAATTTGATTTGTAAGGATACCAAGTCACTTCTTTTTCAAAACTTTCTCTGCCGTCAGTAAAGCGAATATTGTCGCCGCCTTTTGTATATCCGGCAAGGAATTTCCATCCCTTCTGATAAGCATCATCATCTGCCTGTGCTCCGGCAGTTGATATAATATGCAAAGGATAGCCCGGATAGGTTTTATCCATATGCTCCTGAATGGCATGATGGAATTCTTCAAAGCTGGCGAAAAATTCCGTTCCCCAGTTTTCGTTGCCGACACCGAGATAATGAAGCGGGAATGGGTTTTCATGACCGAGTTCTTTTCGGAGAGCCGCCCATTTGTTATGTTCAAAATCAGTGCTGATGGCAAAATCAATCAAATCAATAAAGTTGTTAATGTATTTTTCCTGCAATGTGCCGCCCGCAGGATTTGCATAATCGGAACGTGCCTGACAAAGCACACCACAAGCCATAACAGGCAGCGGCTCTGCATTTAAATCCTCTGCCAGCTGGAAGTATTCCAGATAGCCAAGACCAAGTGTCATTGTATAACCCCATACGTTGAAATTTTCTTTTCGGGTTTCAACCGGTCCGACAGAATCTTTCCAATCGTACACGTTATCCCAGATGTAGGAACCTTCGGAAATACAGCCGCCCGGAAAACGCAGGAACGTAGGGTGCAGGTCAACCAAAGTTTCCACCAAATCTCTCCGCAGACGGTAATTGCTGTTTCCGGAGAAGTTCGCATGAGCAGTGGCAGAGCTTTCTTCTTCTGTGGCACCCCATACCTGCTCCGGCATAAGAGAAACCATGTCGATGCACACCGTTCCCTGAAAGGAGAGGAGAATCTGTCCCATGGCACTCTCGGCAGCAACTAATTTTTCTGCAAAATATTTTTCCCACCTGCCTGTGCCGTTTACCGGAATCGTAACGGTGTTGCTGACTTCTCTTTCGTTGCTGTCAAGGAGGGTAATGGTAATCACAGCATCTTCGTCCGCTTTTGCCCAGATACTAAACTGATAACCGTTCTCCTGTTTAATATTCATGGAATAATTCTCGGTATTATCACAAAAACCCCGGTTATAGAGCTTAGCACCGTCCGGAACTTCGATGTAGTAAGCGTTCGTATCCGCATCTTCAAGGCCAAAATGCTCATTCAGTCCTCCCTGATTTCGGACAGTTACCTTGTCTACATCACCAAACCAAAAACGGAGAGGTTTGTGATTTCTGCCGGAGGAAATACCGTTTTCACCACTTCTGGCGTCATAAACTTTATAGGTGAAGTCCTCAAAAGAACGGTTGTTAATCATTTCCGCATAAATACCGCCGTCTGCCGCATTATTAATGTCCTCAAAGAAAAGTCCATACAGAGTATCACTGATATCCAGCACTTCTTTGTTGCCATGTACCTTTAATTCATAAGGGGCTACAAATTCCGGCATTACTGTGGCACCAAAATTTTTCTCCAAATGACTGTCACCACAGACAAGGTCTGCTGTGATATGTACACCAGCCGGATTCGCAGCCGGAGTAACCTTGCCGGATTCGTCGATAAGTCCGGCTGGTTCAAAATTCCAATTCACTTGTACCCGTTCCTCCATCAGATGGGACGGAAGTTCAAGATTTCTCGTAATAATCTTAGATGGTGTCGGCAGATATTTATTTTTTGCCAATCGTAAAATATCCATTTCTGACAGCGACTCACACATCAATGTCGTAATTTCATGTTCAGAAAGCGTTTTATTGTAAATGCGGAAATCTGAAAGTGCGCCGCAGAAATCCGGGTCTGCCATAAATTGTGAATGACCGATATAGTTGTGACAGTAATTATCATTGTCGTCCAGTGTGGCAAACCACTCACGCAGTTTTTTGTATGTACCGCTGGAGGTCTGGCTGATAAAACCGTCAGCAACCAGTTCGCCGTTCAGATATACTCTTGGTCCGGCACTGCTGAGCGTACCGCCCTTTGTTCCGGTAACCGTCATGGCAACATGAACCCACTCATCCAGCGGGCAGGCGAGGTTGGCGTCGGCAAAAAGGTCTGTTCCGGCAAAACAAACACCACGCATGGAACGGGTAAGGAACAGATACGGTCCATGGATATTATGACCGAAATCAAAAATACGCTCCCAGACATTTACCGCTTTGTTGCAGCAAATCCATGTGGAAACGGTGAAACCGGTATCATCGCTGACATCAGACAGAAGGTCGATTGGCAGCTCAAGATAAGAACTGCCGTACTCACCGCCTTGAAAAACAGCAGCTTTTCTTCCTCTGACATCCTGTACAACGGGGCGTCCGGCACCGATTGCGATGGCTGCGTTTCCGTTGCCAGACGCATCTTTTCCTACGTCCTGTGTATCATCAAAAGGATACCAGGCAATCATGTTTTTTGTTAGTACGTCTTTACTTGTTGACATAATTGTCCTCCTATAAGTTTGTATTATTCATAAATTTCCAGTGAAAATGTTTTGGAAATTAATCTTCCTCAATAACTTGAATTTCAAGAAAATCAAAATCAATTCCCTCGATGAAATTGTCCTGATAAAATCTTGTTTTATCTACACCCTTGAATTCGGTGATATTTTTGTCCAGCCAGATTGGCTCCTGTAAATCAAAGGCGAGACAAAACTCATGCAGACCGGAAAAAACTTTTTTCGTTCGGTTTAGGGATGTATCTCCATTTTCATAAACCATATCCTTCAGAAGACGATTGTCCTTGAAAATCTTGCCCCAGATTCTGAACATAGCACACCTCTTTCATCTTGTACGATTTTATTATTCGGGGAATGATATCCCTCGGAATCGTAACGTATAACAGTTAAATTATAATAAGTTTTTGGCGGAATGTAAAGAGTAAAAGAATTATTTGACTTTGCTCTGTTTTCTATTATAATAGTAAGTAAGAGATTGTGAAAAAATTCACTAGTTAGATGATTTTGACAGAGACACCAATGTATGACAAAAAAGACAGAATAGGAGAAGAAAATGCTTGATAAAGAATTGCATACATCGTTTCTGAAACAGGTTCCATTACCAAGGGATATGGGGAATGTCTTTGGGGAGCAGGAGACAGAGTTTAAAGAAATGATGCTGATATATAATTGTGCCATCAAGGAGGTTAAGACGAAGTTACAGGTTCTTAACGATGAGCTTTCTATTATGAATAAGCGAAATCCCATTGAGTTTATCAAGACGAGGATTAAACAGCCGGTTAGTATCGCCAACAAAATGAAAAAGAAGGGACTTCCGGTGACGGTGGAGGCAGTGCGTTCAAATTTAAACGATGTAGCGGGGATTCGTGTGATTTGCTCGTTTATTGATGACATATACCGGGTGGCAGATATGCTGACTGCTCAGGATGATGTAAAGTTATTAAAGACAAAGGATTATATCAAAAATCCGAAAAAAAACGGTTATCGCAGCCTTCATCTGATTATTGAAGTGCCGGTGTTCTTTTCGGACCATAAGGAGTTTGTCCGTACCGAGGTACAGATTCGCACGATTGCGATGGATTTTTGGGCGAGTTTGGAACATCAGGTTAAGTATAAGAAGAACATCAAAGATGCGGAGAGTGTTGTTTTAGAACTTCGTGCCTGTGCCGATGTGATAAATCGGACAGATTACCATATGCAGGCGATTCGTGACCGCATTGTGGAAATAGATTAAAGTGAGGAAAAGATTATGGCAAATATCATTGACGGTAAAAAGATTTCTGCTCAGATAAAAGATGAGTGTAAAGAAAAGGTTGCAAAAGAAGGAATTGATGTAACACTGGCGGTGATTCAGGTAGGAAAGGATCCGGCGTCCTCCGTCTACGTGGGAAATAAAAAGAAGGCTTGTGAGTATGTGGGGATTCACTCGTTATCTTATGAGCTGCCGGAGGAGACGACAGAGGAGGAGTTACTTTCGCTGGTGAATAAATTAAATCAGGATAAAGAGGTGCATGGTATTCTGGTGCAGCTGCCGCTGCCAAAGCATATCAACGAAGACCGGGTTATCAAGACCATTTCCCCGAAAAAAGACGTCGACGGTTTTCATCCGCAGAGTGTAGGTGCTTTGAGTATCGGACAGCCGGGGTTTGTGTCCTGCACTCCGGCAGGAATCATTCAGTTGTTGAAACGCAGCGGCGTTGAGATGGACGGAAAAGAATGTGTCATTGTGGGCAGGAGCAATATCGTTGGCAAGCCAATGGCGATGCTGATGTTGCGGGAAAATGCGACGGTTACGGTCTGCCACAGCCATACTGCCGATTTAAAAGAAGTCACGAAGCGGGCGGACATTCTCATTGTGGCAATTGGAAAACCGAAGTTTATTACAAAAGAATACGTAAAGAAAGGCGCCGTTGTCATTGACGTGGGAATCCACCGCAATGAGAACAATAAATTGTGTGGTGATGTAGATTTTGATGATGTCGAGCCGATGGTATCTGCCATTACCCCGGTGCCGGGCGGTGTCGGACCGATGACCATTGCCATGTTGATGAAAAATTGCGTTGAGGCGAAAGGAATTTTGGAAGGATGAAACTCTTTTTCGTGTCACTGGGATGTGACAAAAACCTTGTAGATAGTGAAAAAATGCTGGCTCTGCTTGCCGAACATTCTATTGAGATTACCGACGAGCCGGAGGAGGCAGAAATTATTATTGTAAATACCTGCGGGTTTGTGCGGGACGCTCAGCAGGAAAGTATTGAGACGATACTGGAAATGGCAGAACTGAAAAATACAGGAAAATGCCGGGGACTGATTGTGTCGGGATGTCTGGCACAGCGTTATGCCGAAGATATTCAGAAAGAAATACCGGAGGTGGACGCTGTCGTCGGTACGGCGGCATACGACCAGATTTTTGATGTGGTGACAAAGACACTGGACGGACAGAAGGAAGTCCGTATGCAGCAGTTGGAATATCTTCCGAAAAATCTTATCAAGCGGGTGCCTTCGACTTCTGCCTCTTACACCTCCTACGTCAAAATTGCCGAAGGCTGTAACAAACGGTGTACGTACTGTATCATTCCGTCTCTCCGGGGAAATTACCGGAGTGTCCCGATAGAGGAAGTAGTGGAGGAGGCAAAGTTGCTGGCAGACCGGGGGACGAAGGAACTTATTGTAGTGGCTCAGGAAACGACTGTTTATGGAATGGATTTGTATGGTAAAAAAACTCTTCCGGAGCTGCTGACCAAACTTTGCCGGATTGATGGAATTGAGTGGATTCGGATTTTATACTGCTATCCGGAGGAAATCACAGAAGAGCTTTTACAGACAATGCAGCAGGAACCGAAAATCTGCCGCTATCTGGACCTTCCGATACAGCACTGTAACGATGAAATTTTACAGCAGATGGGAAGAAAGACGAACAAGAAAAATCTTTTAGAAAAAATTGAGTTGATTCGCCGGATGCTGCCGGATATAACGCTGAGGACTACGTTAATCAGCGGATTTCCGGGAGAGACACCACAGCAGCATGAGGAGTGTGTGGACTTTGTTTCACAGGTTCGCTTTGACCGTCTTGGTGTATTTCCCTATTCATCGGAGGAGGGAACGCCTGCTGCGGAGTTTCCAAATCAAGTGGATGAGGAGATAAAACATCGGTGGGCGGATGAAATAATGGAGACAGAACAGCAGGTTATTTTCCGGCGGAATGAAGAGCTGATTGGACAGAAGTTCCGCGTTATCGTGGATGGCTATCTGCCGGAGGAGAAAGTATATACCGGACGCACTTATCGGGATACACCGGATATTGACGGCTGCGTGTTCTTTTCCGCACCGTATGAAATTATTTCAGGAACTTTTCTCACTGTATTGGTGACAGACGCCAATGGCTATGACCTAATCGGTGAAGTGTGTGAGGAGGAGGAAGAATGAATTTACCGAATCGATTGACGCTGCTGCGTGTGTGCATGATTCCTTTGTTTGTTGTGGCTATGCTGTGGCAGTCCTTACCTTATTCGAATTATATTGCCGCAGGCTTGTTTATCGCCGCCTGTGTGACGGATTTCTTTGACGGTTATCTGGCGAGAAAATACAATCTCATAACGGTCTTTGGAAAATTTATGGACCCTTTAGCAGATAAATTGCTTGTCTGCTCGGCACTAATCTGTTTCTTGGTGGATGAGAACAGAATTATGCCGGCGTGGGCAGTTATTATCATTATCAGCCGGGAATTTATTATCAGTGGTTTTCGTCTGGTTGCTGCGGAGAGGGGCGTGACGATTGCCGCAAGCTATTGGGGAAAAGTTAAAACCGTTGTTCAAATGATTATGTCAATTTTACTCATTTTTAATTTTTCTCATCCGGTGTTTCGGATACTTGATGCGATCTTTATTGTTGCGGCTGTGATTTTGACGGTGATTTCTCTTGTAGACTATATTTATAAAAATAGAGATGTAATGAAAGAAGTGAGATAGCTTGGCGGATGAAAGAGAACTTGTCACGAAACTGACAAAGAAAAAGTATAAGATATCAACAGCTGAATCATGTACAGGCGGCATGCTGTCGGGACGAATTGTAAATGTAGACGGTGCCTCTCTTGTTATTGACTGTGGTTTTGTGACCTATGCGAATGAAGCGAAAAAGAAATTTGTCCACGTAAAAGACGCCACGTTAGAACAGTACGGGGCGGTGAGCAGTCAGACGGCAGAGGAGATGGCTCTCGGCTGTGCCGAAACGGCAGGGGCGGATATCGGTCTTTCCACTACCGGTATAGCCGGTCCGGGCGGCGGAACAAAAGAGAAACCAGTAGGACTTGTTTATATCGGATGTTCCCTTCATCAAAAGGTGGTGACGGAGCGTCATGTATTTTCCGGGAACCGTCTGGAGGTGCGCGAACAAGCTGTAGATGCTGCTATTGATTTAGCAATACGCTGTTTAGAACAGGAGTGATATTGTGAGTGGTAGAATAAAAGTAGATTTCTGCTTTATTCTTGTACCTTGGCTTGTTGTTTTGTGTTTGTTTGGATTGACTGGCTGTGAAAATAAAAGTGAAAGAAAAGATTCCGGCTCGGCGGTAACTACCCAGCGGAGTACGATGGAGACGATTACCATTTATTCCATCAATTCAGATAACATGAGTTTGATTCCCGTATCGGTAAAGAAAATTTCGGATGATAATTCACTGGATTATATTTGTTCTCTTGTCATGGAAAATTTAAACGAAGATAATATCAAAGTGACTGAGTGCAAAATGGAGGGCAAGAAAGCAATTGTTTCTTTTTCCTCCAAGGGAAAGCCGGTTCGCGGCTGTAGTGAAAAAATGGAGAATTTGATTTTGGAGTCCTTTGCGAACAGTCTTCTGGATAATGCAGAGGGATGTGAAAAAATTATTTTTCGTGCGGATGGCGGTGCTTATGAGAGCAGCCATAATTCATTTGGTATAAACGAAGTTTACGCTTCGGAATAGAGGATGTTTATGAAACAAATTGTAGTTGTAGGCGGTGGTGCTGCCGGGATGATGGCAGCCATTCAGTGTGCCGGACGAGGGTGTACTGTTATTTTGCTTGAGCAAAATGAAAAATTAGGAAAGAAACTTTTTATTACGGGAAAGGGAAGATGTAATCTGACAAATTCCTGTGATGTTTCTGAGCTGTTTTCTCATGTAATCAGTAATTCTAAGTTTTTATATAGTGCTTTTTATACGTTTTCCAACGAAGACACGATTACTTTTTTTGAAGACCTTGGCTTGAAGACAAAGGTGGAAAGAGGCAATCGTGTATTTCCATGTTCAGACCATTCTTCGGATGTTATTCGGGTGCTGACAAAAGAGTGCCGGCGGCATCAGGTGGACATCCGCCTGAATACAAAAGTGAAACGCCTTTTGGTTGAGGAAAATAAAGTCCGGGGCGTAGAGGTGGAAAAAGGCGGAAAAATTCCGGCAGATAAAGTAATTCTTGCTACGGGAGGGATTTCGTATCCCGGAACCGGAGCGAACGACAGCGGGCTGAAAATGGCGTCCCAGTGTGGACACAGCATGACAAAACTTCGTCCGGGACTGACGGGGATGATTGTGAAAGAAGGAATTCCCGGAAAGCTGCAGGGACTGACTTTAAAAAATTGTGCTGTCTGGATAAGCGGAAAAGACACGCCGAAGAAGAAACTCTTTGACGGATTGGGCGAGCTGCTTTTTACCCACTATGGAGTCAGTGGACCGCTGATACTTTCTGCCAGCAGCCGGATTGGTGATCGTCTGGCGAAGGAGCCTCTGTTCCTTCATGTTGATTTAAAACCGGGGCTGACAGAGGAGCAGTTGGACCGTCGAATCCTAAAAGATTTTGAGGCAGCTCCGAATCTGGACATAAAAAATGCGTTGATTCATTTGCTGCCAAAGAGCATGATTCCCGTTATGCTTGACCTGTGCCGGATACCGACGGATAAAAAAGTAAATGAAATATCCAAAGAAGAACGAATTGCCTTTCGGAGATGTCTGAAGGATATGACGCTTACACTGGAGGGACTGCGGGATATTGCCGAGGCGATTATTACCAGAGGCGGCATAAAAGTAAATGAGGTCGACCCCTCCACCATGGAGTCCAAAGTTATTTCTGACCTTTATTTTGCCGGAGAAATGATGGATTTGGACGCCCTTACCGGAGGATTTAATCTTCAGATTGCATGGTCAACCGGATACCTTGCCGGGATATCAGCATCAGAGGGATAATCAATAAAAACAAAAAAGTGAGGTAGAAAAGATGAATATTGCAATTGACGGACCGGCAGGAGCAGGGAAAAGCTCTATTGCCAAATTCGTTGCTAAGGAGATGAATTATGTATATGTAGACACCGGAGCTATGTTCCGCGCCATGGCATTTTATTTTCTCAGCAAGGGAATTAATCCGGAGGATGAAACGGCAGTGAGTTTAAACTGCGGCCAGATTACAATTAAAATAAAATATGAAGAGGGAGAACAAAAAATCATTTTAAATGATGTGGATGTTTCTTCTGAAATCAGACAGGAAGAGGTTGGGAAAAATGCTTCTGTCGTAGCCAGATACAATTCCGTTCGTTCCAAACTTTTGGAACTTCAGAGAAAACTGGCAGCGGAAAACAACGTAATTATGGATGGCAGAGACATTGGAACGGTAGTTTTGCCGGACGCCGAAGTAAAAATTTATTTGACAGCAGGTTCACATGTTCGGGCAGAAAGACGATATAAAGAGTTGAGGGAGAAAGGAATTTCCTGTAATCTGGATGAGATTGAAAAAGATATTATTGCCAGAGACGAGCAGGATATGAACCGGGAGATTGCCCCGCTGAAAAAAGCCGAGGATGCGGTACTGGTAGATTCCTCCTATATGACCATTCCTGAAGTGGCTGCCAAAATCAAAGAAATTGCAGAGGCGAAGGAAGGAAAATAAATTGAAAGTAGAGTTAGCAGACAGTGCCGGATTTTGCTTTGGCGTTAAACGTGCCGTTGATACGGTCTATGAGCTGGCAGAAACATCAGGCAGAACGGTATGCACACTGGGACCGATTATACACAATGAGCAGGTTGTGGCAGACATGGAGGAAAAAGGAGTAAAGGTTGTTGATTCTCCGGATGAGATTTCTTCTGAGGAAATTTCTTTCGATGGAAATGCTGTTATGGTGATTCGCTCTCATGGTGTTGCCCGCAGGGTGATTCAAAAATTAGAGGAAAATCATATTTCTTATGAAGATGCCACATGTCCGTTTGTGAAAAAAATTCACAACACCGTATCGGAGTACAGCAAAAAAGGTTATCACATTATTATTATCGGAACAGAGAGCCACCCGGAGGTTCAGGGGATTCTCGGCTGGACAGACGGGATGGGGGATGTGATTGAAACCCATGAGCAGGCACAGAATTTTGCCATGAAGGATGCGTCAAAAAAGATTTGCATTGTTGCACAAACGACATTTAATTACAAAAAATTTAAAGAATTAGTTGAAATTATTGAAAAAAAAGGTTATGATATATATGCTGTGAACACTATATGCAATGCTACGGCTACGAGACAGCGTGAGGCAGAAAGCCTTGCAAAGCGGTCGGACGCCATGATTGTTATAGGCGGGACGCATAGTTCCAATTCACGAAAATTATATGACATATGTAAAAATCAGTGTGAGAACACTTTTTTTATACAGACAGCAGATGATTTGAGGTCCATTTCCCTTGATTCATTTGCAAGCCTAGGTATTACCGCTGGGGCGTCTACCCCAAATAATATTATTCAGGAGGTTCTAAAGGCATGTCAGAAGTAAGTTTTGAGGAAATGTTAGAGGATTCACTAGTAACAATCCACAATGGTGAGGTTGTAGAAGGGACAGTTATCGATGTTAAGGACAATGAAATTATCTTAAATATTGGATATAAAGCAGACGGCATATTGACAAAAAACGAATACAGCAACAATTCTGATATTGACTTAACACAAGAAGTCAAGAAGGACGACAAGATGACAGTTAAAGTACTTAAAGTAAATGACGGCGAAGGTCAGGTACTTCTTACTTACAAGAGATTACAGCAGGATAAGATGAACAAAGTATTTGAAGAGGCGTTTGAAAATCATGAAGTACTTACCGGAACCGTAGTCGCAGTATTGAAAGGCGGCTTGAGTGTAGCATATGGTGAGGGACGTGTATTCGTTCCGGCAAGCCTTGTTTCTGATATGTATGAGAGAGACCTCAGCAAATATCAGGATCAGGAAATTGAGTTTGTTCTCACCGAGTTCAATCCATATAAGAGAAGAATTATCGGTGACCGCAAGCAGCTCATTGTTGAGAAAAAGAAGAAAATGCAGGAAGAGCTTATGGCACGTATCGAGGTTGGCATGATGGTAGAAGGAACGGTTAAGAATCTGACCGATTTCGGCGCTTTCATCGACTTGGGCGGAGCAGACGGCCTGTTGCATATTTCAGAAATGTCATGGGGACGTGTTGATGATCCGAAGAAACTTTTCAGCGTTGGCGACAAAGTAAACGTTATGATTAAAGATATTTCGGATTCTAAGATTGCCCTCACGATGAAGTTAGAGGAAAACAATCCTTGGAAACACGCAGCAGAGAAGTATCAGGTAGGTTCTATCATTACCGGTAAAGTTGCCAGAATGACAGATTTTGGTGCTTTTATTGAACTGGAAGAAGGAATTGATGCACTGCTTCACGTTTCACAGATTTCCATTGACCACGTTGAAAAACCGACAGATGTATTGAAGGTAGGTCAGGAGATTACAGCAAAGATTGTAGACTTTAACGAAGGTAACAAGAAAATAAGCCTGAGCATAAAGGCAATTGAATTAGAGAACAGAACAGAAGATGCTGAGGGAGATTCAAAAGAAGAGGAAGAATAAGCTATGCAAGATGATTATGAGTCCTTTAAACGTGAGTACCTGAAGTTGGCGGGCATTGACCTGAGTTCTTATAAAGAGAACCAGATGAAACGCCGGATTAACAATTTTATAATGAAACAGAATGTGAAAGGTTATGATGGATTTCTTAAACTTTTAAAGAGTGATATAGAGGTTTATGATAAATTCATTGCATACCTGACCATCAATGTATCTGAGTTTTATCGAAATCCTTCTCAGTGGAAGACATTGGAGGAGGTGATTCTGCCGGGTTTGGCAGAACGGTTTGGTAATGATTTGAAAATATGGAGTGCTGCATGTTCTACCGGGGAAGAGTGTTATTCGTTAGCTATGGTTATGAAAGAGGTTTTGCCATCCGCCCGGTTTGAGATTCTTGCTACTGATTTGGATAAGGAAGTACTCCAGAAGGCACAGAAAGGCTACTACTCCGAGAGGAATCTAAAAGGCCTGCCGGACAGATACAGGAAGAAATATATTCAGGATGATGGTTCCGGTGTTGTAAAGGTTTCGGATCGTCTAAAATCGAACATTGTATTTAAACAGCATAATTTATTGAAGGATTCTTATCCTCAGGGGATGCATTTGATTGTGTGCCGCAACGTAATGATTTATTTTACGGAGGAGGCAAAGAGTGACATTTATCACAAATTTGCAAGTTCACTTCATGAGAAAGGAATTCTTTTTGTAGGGAGTACAGAACAGATTATAGGAGCATCGACTTATGGCTTTAAAGGTGTTCAGTCTTTCTTTTATGAAAAGCAGTAATCTGTATAAAAAAGTTGAACGGAATACCACCCTGACTCAGGGTGGTTTTTCAATGATTGAATGGAGGGCTTTAATGAGCGAACAGATTATCGTGGCACTGGATGCTATGGGAGGCGATTATGCGCCTGTTGAAACAGTAAAGGGGGCAATTCAGGCAGTAGAGGAACATCCTGAGATTCGAGTGATACTGGTAGGGAAAGAGGAAGAAATTCAAAAAGAACTTGCCAAATATACATATAAAGAAGATAATATTCAAGTGGTAAATGCCACTGAAGTTATTGATATGGGAGATGTGCCGACAAAAGCAGTCCGGGAGAAAAAAGATTCTTCTCTTGTTGTTGCCATGCGGCTTGTCCGGGAGGGCAAAGCCGACGCTGTTGTATCAGCGGGAAGTACCGGGGCAATTCTTGTCGGCGGTCAGTTGGTTGTCGGCAGAATTAAAGGAATCAAACGCCCGGCACTGGCACCGTTTATCCCTTCAAAGAAAGGTTTTTCGCTGTTGATTGACTGCGGAGCCAACGTGGACGCCCGCCCGGAGCATTTAGTTCAATTTGCCCAGATGGGTACTGTTTACTTTGAAAATGTTATGGGTAAGAAAAATCCATCAGTAGGAATTATCAATATTGGAACGGAAGAGGAAAAGGGAAACCAGCTTGTAAAAGAAACCTATCCTCTGCTGAAGGAATGTAAAGACATTAACTTTATCGGCAGTGTTGAGGCGAGAGAGATACCGTCCGGCGGCGTAGATATTCTTCTCTGCGAGGCGTTTGTCGGCAATGTCATTTTAAAATTTTTCGAAGGTGTTGCAAAGACTTTCCTCGGCTGTATCAAAGAGGGACTGATGTCCAGTCTTCGCACAAAACTTGGTGCGCTGCTGATTAAACCGGCATTGAAGGGACTGCTGAAAACCTTTGATGTCAGCAGTCAGGGAGGAGCACCTCTTCTGGGACTGAATGGACTGGTAGTGAAGGCACATGGAAATTCAAAGAGCAATGAAATTAAAATTGCCATTGGACAGTGTATCGCCTTTCAGGAAAATAGTATCAATGAAAAATTGACAGAGAGAATCCGTAATTCTGCGGAATCGTAAGGAGTAGTATGAGTAAAGAACAGTTAAATACTTTTCAGGAAAAAATCGGCTATCATTTTAAAAATCACAGTTTACTCCGCAATGCGTTGACTCACAGTTCCTTTGCCAACGAAAAACACTGGAAGTATGAGGCAAATAATGAGCGTTTGGAGTTTCTTGGTGACGCTGTTTTGGAATTGGTGAGCAGCGAGATGATTTTTCAGGATAACCCCCACATGGTAGAAGGGAAAATGACAAAACTGCGCGCCAGTCTGGTTTGCGAGATGAGTTTAGCTGCCTCGGCGAGAGAAATTAATCTGGGCAGTTATCTGTACCTTGGGAAAGGTGAGAAGGCAACCGGAGGGGCTGACCGGGACTCGATTTTATCTGACGCTTTTGAGGCATTGATTGGGGCAATTTTTTTGGACGGCGGCATTGCATATGCCTCGGATTTTATAAAAAGATATGTTTTGTCAGATATTGAGAAAAAACAGTTGTTCTATGACAGCAAGACGATTTTACAGGAAATTGTTCAAGAAAAACAACATGAAAAAACACAGATTGAATACCCTGTCGTAAAGGAAGACGGACCGGACCACGACAAAAACTTTCAAGTGTGCTGTGAAATTAATGGTAAACGCTATGGAACCGGAATCGGTCACACGAAAAAGGCGGCGCAGCAGCAGGCTGCTTATGAGACTATATTAATGCTAAGACAGAAATGAGAGAATATTTATGTATTTAAAAAGTATCGAAGTTCATGGTTTTAAATCCTTTGCCAATAAACTTGTATTTGAATTTCATAATGGAATCACCGGAATTGTAGGTCCAAACGGAAGTGGAAAAAGTAACGTGGCAGATGCCGTTCGATGGGTTCTCGGTGAACAGAGTGCAAAGCAGCTGCGAGGCTCGAATATGCAGGATATTATTTTTTCCGGGACAGAGCTGCGCAAGCCGCAAAGTTATGCCTATGTTGCCCTTACGATAGCAAATGATGACCACAAATTGAATGTTCCATACGAAGAAGTGCAGGTGGCAAGACGTGTGTACCGTTCCGGGGAGAGTGAGTATCTTCTGAATGGCACTGCCTGTCGTTTGAAGGATGTTCAGGAGTTGTTTTTTGATACCGGAATCGGCAAAGAGGGTTATTCCATCATTGGGCAGGGACAAATTGACAAAATCCTCAGTGGAAAACCGGAGGAACGGCGAGAACTTTTTGATGAGGCTGCCGGCATTGTAAAATTTAAAAAGAGAAAAGCTACGGCGGAAAAAAATCTGGCTGCGGAGAGCCAGAATCTTTTGCGTGTAAAAGATATTCTGACGGAGTTGGAAAAACAAGTGGGACCGTTGGAGGTACAATCCCAGAAAGCAAAAGAGTATTTGAATCTGAAAGAGGAATTAAAGCGTTATGAAATCGGTCTTTTTCGCATGGATTATGACAGTCTGCAAAGCGAAATCGGGGAGTTGAAAAAGAATAATGCCAATACTTCTCAAGAATTAGAGCAGGCGAAAAGAGAAAAAGAAAATTCGAAGTCCCAGTATGAGGCGGTTGAGGAGAGTATTGCTGAATTTGACCGTTCCATTCAGAAAAAGAAGGATAAAGTGAATCAGGATAAACTTCTCATGACAAATTTTGAGAGCGAGGTTCGTATTACAAAAGAAAAAATCGCCTCCGTAACACAGGGAAAAGAATATTACAAAGAGCGAATCGACGCCTTGGAGGAGAGCAGAACTGCCACAGAGGGTGAGTTAAAGGATTACAGAGAAAATCAAAAAGATGCTCTCGCCCAGTTGGAGGTTATGGAGTCAAAAGAGAAGGAGATAAACGGTACACTGTCTGAACTGGAAAAGACGATACAAGAAAAAGAAATCCTTCTTTATGAACAGAATGATACGATTATCCAGTCCATGAATTCCTCCTCTCAAATTCATGTGGAGCAGCAGAAGGCGAAATCTATGCTGGAGCAGAATAATATTCGGAAAGCAGAACTGAATCAAAAGATTCTCTCAAATAAATCTCAAGTTTCTGCGGCTGCACAAGAGATGGAGAAAGAAGAGGCAGCTCTCTCGGCTGCGAAAAAAGAGCTGGACAATGAATATGTGGCAAGAAAGGCACTGCTGGCAAAAGCGGACCAGTCGCGGGCAGCCATTCTCGCCCTGCAAAAGAAACAGCAGGAGATTCAGAAACGCTACCACACTGAAAATTCCAAATTAGATACGCTGAAAAATATGGCAGAGCGTTATGATGGATACGGACAGAGCATTAAGCGGGTAATGGAACAAAAAAGCAAAAATCCGGGTATTTTAGGTGTTGTTGCCGACATTATTCAGGTGGAAGATAAGTACGTGACAGCAGTGGAGACAGCACTGGGCGGCAATATCCAAAACATTGTGACCGAGGATGAATATGTGGCTCGTGAGATGATAGAACTTTTGAAAAAGAATCGTTACGGACGTGCTACTTTCCTTCCTTTGACAACGGTTTCACCAAAAAAGGACAATCCTTTTCGGGATGAGATTCTTTCCGAGAAGGGAGTTTTGGGGGATGCGGCATCTCATGTAGAAAGAGAAAGCAAGTATGACCAAGTTGTAGAATATCTCTTAGGCAGATATCTCTTAGTAGATACCATTGACCATGCCATGAAAATCAGCAAAAAATATCACTATTCCATTCGGATTGTCACGTTGGAGGGAGAACTGATAAATCCCGGCGGCTCCATGTCCGGCGGCTCCTTCAAAAACAACAGCAATCTTCTGGGAAGAAGACGTGAGATGGACCAGTTAAAGGAATCAATTGAAAAGATTCAAAAAGAGCTGGACGCAAATAATAAAGAGATAAAAGAGACGACAAAGCAGGTAGAAACCTGTGTTGCCGATGCAAATAAAAAAAGTGAAACACTCAAAGAGCTGGAATTAAAGAAAAATACGGCAACAATAAAATACGAGCAGGCAGTTTCCGTCAAGGAGAAAATGGAAAAAGAATATCTTGCCATTGCAAATGATGGGAAAGAAATCGAAAACCAAAAAATCTTAATCGAGGAATCCTTGGAACGGATTGAAAAGGAACTTCAGGACAGCCGGAAAAAGGAGGAGGACGCAAAGCAGAAGGTTCAGTCTTTGACGGAGGAATTAGAAAAAGACCATGATGTTCAGGCTGATTTGACCGAACAGCTTGCCAGCCTGAGGCTTGAGATTTCCGGTTTCCAGCAGAAAAACAATTATATCTCCGAAAATATTCATCGTATTCAGACCAATTTACAAGAAATAAAGGCGGAACAGGATAAGCTGATGGAAGAGCAGAACAGTTCGGACAGTACGGTTGAAAAAATGCAGGAGGCGATTGTCGGCTTTGAAGAAAAATACAAAGCACTCGGACAGGAAATCGAAACTCTTTTAAAGGAGATTGAAGACGAGACAAAGAAAAAAGAGGACAGCATGGCGTCCCAAAAAGATTTCTTTGATAAACGAGATAAATTGATGGAGCATATCAATGAGTTAAATAAAGAAATCTTCCGGCTGGATTCCCGAAAAAATAATCTGGAAGAAAAACTGGAAAGTAAAGTCAACTATATGTGGAATGAATATGAACTGACTTATCACAGTGCCACAGATTATGAGATTGATGAATCTATTTCCTACACCCGCATGAGGGCAAATGTGGGAGATACGAAGTCAAAAATCCGCGAGCTGGGAGATGTCAATGTCAATGCCATCGAAGATTACAAATCAGTCAGTGAACGGTATGAATTGTTGAAGGCACAGCATGATGACCTGATTGAATCCGAAGAGGCACTGAAAAAAATTATTGCGGATTTGGATGAGGAAATGCGTAAGCAGTTTACAGAAAAATTTGCTGATATACAAAAACATCATTCTCATCCCCATGGACAAAATCGTAAATGAGGCAGGCACTCAGTGGACGCTGAACCTGTCTGACCCGGAGCAGGTGGCAGAGCTGACTGATGGGAAATATTCCGACCTAGGCGGAGATTATTTCTATGAGATCGTCTATTATGTGAAATCGGCAGACGGCACCGACAGCCCTTATGAAAACAGCGCCGG
>CAZFHT010000032.1:0-18866 GCA_964518785.1 uncultured Eubacterium sp. | reverse complement strand
GTTGGAAGGCTTCAAAATGAAGGTTGCATTAAACATAGTATGTTAAATGATCTTAAAGAACATTATGAAATAGCAATATAACATTAAGAAAATCGAAAATCTCCAATAACTGCTTCTGACAGTAAGACATATAATACAAATTATATATGATGATAGGGGGAGAATTCAGAAATTGATAGATTATTGGGGTGAATAAAGTTAGTATAAGGTTGTTGTACCGATAAATGGACTTGCGAGTGGACGAAATAGTGATTTAATGATAAACTGTTTCTATCAGTTCACAAGGAGGTTCGTATGGCAAAGGGAAATAATCAGAAACTCAAAATTTTATATCTTGTGAAGATACTGTTGGAAAAGACGGATGAAACACACAGTATTACTATGCAGGAAATTATAGATTCGCTGGGAAATTATGGAGTCAGTGCGGAACGGAAGAGTATATACAGTGACATAGAAAATCTTCGTTTGTATGGCATAGACATCATAGGAGAACAGCAGGACAGAACATATTATTATCATGTAGGAAAAAGGCAGTTTGAACTTCCAGAGTTGAAACTTCTGGTGGATTCGGTGCAGTCTGCCAAATTTATTACGGCGAGAAAGTCCAATGAGTTAATTAAGAAAATTGAGGGATTAGCAAGCCAATATGAAGCGTCTCAGCTTCAGAGACAGGTTTATGTTTCGGAGAGAGTCAAGACGATGAATGAAAGCATCTACTACAATGTGGATGTGATTCATACTGCCATTACCAAGAATGCAAAGATTACATTTCAGTATTTTCAGTGGGATATTCACAAGAAAATGGTTCTTCGGCGAGATGGAGCATTATACGAAGTCAGCCCTTGGGCACTGTCATGGGATGATGAAAACTATTATCTTGTTGCCTTTGACAGGCGGGATGAGAAAATCAAGCAT
This sequence comes from uncultured Eubacterium sp., assembly GCA_964518785.1. Lineage (GTDB taxonomy): Bacteria > Bacillota > Clostridia > Lachnospirales > Lachnospiraceae > Eubacterium_F. The sequence continues at coordinate 17,951 of CAZFHT010000032.1, read as the reverse complement.
TTCCGAGTGGATAAAATGCTTCATATCGAGATAAAAAAGGAAAAACGGGAAGGGGAAAGCCGATTTAAGGAATTTGATATGGCAGTATATGCTAAGAAAACATTTGGGATGTTTGGTGGTGAAGAACAGATGGTCAGTTTGCTATGCGATAATAGCATGGCGGGTGTCATTATAGACCGTTTTGGCAAGGAAGTGATGCTTATGTCGGCGGATGCGAAACGTTTTCGGGTAAATGTGAAAGTAGCAGTAAGCAGACAGTTTCTAGGCTGGGTTTTTGCATTGGGAGAGAGTGTGAAAATAACGGGACCGGAAAATGTGGTGGAACAGATGAGGGAAGAAGTGCGGAGATTGAATCGACAATATCTGTAAAAAAATAGAGAGATTTATTGCAAGACCGTTTTATGGTACACACTATATGTTATCTTAATCTCAAGAAAAAGAGGGGTTGTAAAAAAATGTGATAAATTTATAATAGAAATTGTAAACAAGTAAAAGGAATCGAAAAAAGCCATGAGAATTCATGACTTTTATATGCCACACCATGTGGCATCCATTAGGACGATGACGGTTAAAACCTTATTTGCACTCGCCTCGTTAATTCCTTTACAGAATATCACAATTTTTTAGTTGTTGTCAAGTTGTTTAGGAGGAAAATTAATATGAAATACTATGTGGGGTTAGATATGGGGACAAATTCTGTCGGTTGGGCAGTAACCAATCAGGAATATCAGCTGGTTCGTAAAAAAGGAAAGGATTTCTGGGGAATACGGGAGTTTGATGAAGCCAATGTTGCGGTAGAAAGACGAACGAAGAGGGGTTCAAGGAGAAGGCGGGAACGGGAAATTGCCAGAATTGGAGAGTTAAAAATGTTGTTTTCAGATGAGGTTCTTTCGGAGGACCCGCAGTTCTATGTACGAATGGACAACAGTAAATATCATGCAGAAGACAAAAGTGATGAACTGAAAAGCGTCAATGGAATTTTTGATGATGACCAATACAAAGATGCGGATTACTACAAAGATTTTCCAACTATTTTTCACTTACAAAAAGCATTGATAGAAGATACGCTTGATTGTGATGATAAATATGCCAGATTTGTGTATTTGGCAATTCTGAATATTTTTAAGCATAGGGGACATTTTTTAAATGCAGGTCTAAGTGGGGAAATGTACACAATGGAGCAGATATATCCGGAGTTTGTCAGAAAATGTGAAGAATTACTTTCCATTCAGTTTCCGGAAGGAGAAGCTTCTTCCATTGAAGATATTTTGTCGGACAGAACAAAATCAAGGTCTGTCAAATCCGAGGAGGTGGCACTTCTTTGCGGTGCAGAAAAAAAAGACAAGAAAAAAATCATGTTAATCAAACTGATTTGCGGTTTGAAAGTAGATGGGAAAAAACTGTTTGATGATATTGAAACAGAAGAAGATATTTCGATAAATTTTGATGATACTTCTTATGAAGAAAAATCCGAGGAATGGTTGTCCGCTTTGGGAGAATCTTATTTCGGTTTAATTGAGACGGCAAAACAGATTCATGACAGTGGGGTTTTGGCAGGGATTCTTCATGGTTCCGCTTATCTGTCATTTGCAAGAGTAAAAGATTATGAGAAACATCATGATGATTTGAGACGGTTAAAGGCAGTTTATCGTCAGTACAAGAGTCTGAAGGAATATGACAAAATGTTTCGCAGTGAAGAAAACGGAAGTTATGGTGCATATGTGCTTTCGGTTAATTCAGACAAATACAAAAAATTACCTTCGCGCAGAGGTTCAGAAAGTAATGGTCGGACGAAAGAAGAATTATATAAAACAATAAAAAAAGATTTGTCCGGAATTGATGATGAGAGAGTGACGCAGGTTCTCAAAGATATAGAAAATGGTGTGTTTTTACCGAAACAGCTCACTGCCGGAAATGGTGTGATTCCTTATCAGGTACATGAGAGAGAACTAGCGGCAATTCTAAAAAATGCGGAAAAACACCTGCCATTTTTAAAAGAACTGGATTCTTTCTGTGGACTGACGGTGAGTGAAAAAATTATTCGTTTGTTTTCTTTTCAGATTCCCTATTATGTGGGACCTCTCACTGAGAAAAGTGCCAGAGATGGTGGCAATGGCTGGGTTGTCAGAAAAGAAGAGGGAAAAGTGTATCCGTGGAATATGGAACAAAAAATAGACATGCACAGGACACAGGAAGAATTTATCAAGCGACTGATTCGAGAGTGTACTTATTTGGCAGGAGAGAAAGTTCTTCCAAAGGCTTCTCTCTTATATGAGAAATTTGCTGTGTTAAATGAGATAAACAAAATAAAAATTTCGGGAGAAGAAATTTCCGTAGAAATAAAACAGGTAATTTATCAGGAATTATTTTGCAAAGCAAATCGTGTAACAAGAAAAAAGATAGAAAAATTACTGGTAAACATGGGACTCATGACAGAGAGCAGTCAGTTGACAGGGATTGATGTCAATGTTAATAGCAGTTTGTCCAGTTATGGAAAATTCTATGGAATATTTGGCGAAAAATTAAAAGAAGACCGATATTTATCCATAGCGGAGCGGGTTGTAGAATTGGCAACCATCTATGGTGATTCCAAAAAAACGCTGAAAGTGTGTTTGAAAGAGGAAATGGGAGATATTCTGGATGACGGACAGATAAAAAAGATTTTGGGATTTCGCTTTAATGGCTGGGGCAAATTATCAAGAGAATTGCTTCAATTATCAGGATGTGATAAGACAACAGGAGAGGTTCGATCGATTGTCCAAACCATGTGGGAGACCAATTATAATTTTATGGAAATTATCAATGATGAACGCTTTACATACAAAGAGGAGCTTGAAAAGAAAAAGAAAAAATTGAACAAGTCTTTGAGCGAATTTAAAATAGAAGATTTGGATGAATATTATTTTTCTGCGCCTGTAAAACGAATGATAAATCAAACGATGCGGATTCTTCAGGAAATTATAAAAGTGATGGGTAACGAGCCAACCCGCATTTTTGTGGAAATGACAAGAAGTGAAGGGGTAAAAGGGGATAGAGGGAGAAAAGCATCCCGCAGCAAAGAATTACTGGAATTGTACCGTAATATTAAAGGTGAAACCAGAAATTGGGAAAAAGAAATTACCGATGCCGGAGAGAGCGGACAAATAAAAAGCAAAAAACTGTATTTATATTATCGACAGATGGGACGCTGTATGTACACCGGTCATCCGATTGAGTTAAATGAACTTTTTACAACAAAATATGATATTGACCACATTTATCCAAGACAGTTTGTAAAAGATGATAATATTAACAACAATCTGGTGCTTGTGGAAAAGGAAAGTAATGCTTACAAAAGCAATCGTTATCCTTTGGATCGGATGGATTCTTCAGTTTATGAATTGTGGGAAACCTTGCATGGGCATAAGTTGATGAATGATGAAAAATACCATCGATTAAAGAGCAGAGAGCCTTTTACGGAAGAACAGAAAGCCGGATTTATTGCCCGACAATTGGTCGAAACCGGGCAGGGGACAAAGGGAGTTACAGACCTGTTGGCACAGCTTTTGCCAAATACCAGAGTGGTCTATGTAAAGGGAAATAATGTATCGGATTTCCGACATGATTATGGTTTTTTGAAATCCAGACTGGTCAATGATTTTCATCATGCACAAGACGCTTATTTAAACATTGTAGTTGGGAATGTATACGATACAAAATTTACAAAAAATCCCCTTCATTTTATTCGGAATGAGTATGAGAAAGATGCAAAGAAAAATCATTATAATTTGGGAACTATGTTTAAATGGGATGTCGTGCGGGGAAACGAGACGGCATGGATAGGTCATGATGACAAGAAACAGGGCGGAACATTGGAAACGGTTCGAAAAGTGATGAAGAAAAATACACCGCTAATGACTCGGATGAGTTATATCAATGAAGGGGCATTTACAAAAGAAACATTATATAGTGCAAAAAAAGCAAAGGCAGGCTTATATTTTCCGCAGAAAACATCGGATGAACGTCTGAAAGATGTCACAAAATATGGAGGATATTCGGACATTGCTACGGGATATTTTTGTGTTGTGGAACATAAGAAGAAAGGGAAAACAGTCAGGACAATCGAGGTCGTTCCTTCGTATCTCGTTGAAGCGATTCGAAAAGATGAAAATGAGTTGCTGCACTATTGTGAAAAAGGACTGAAGTTGGAAGAGCCGCATATTGTCTGGAAGAAGATTTCGATTAAGTCTTTAGTGAGCAGAGATGGTTATCGGATGTATATGTCTGGAAAGGCAAATGGAGGGGAAAGAATTGTGCTTTGGAATGCTGTCAATCTTTGCATGAATCAGGATAACGTCAATTACATAAAGAAAATAGAAAAATATAATGAAAAGGGAGAACTCAGTGAAGAACTTACAACAGAAAAAAATATGGAACTATATCAGACATTGCTACAAAAACATACAGAGGGCATTTATGCTAGAAAACCAGGAAGCATAGGAGAAGCATTGAAAATAGGACAGGATTCTTTTTTGAGTGCCAGTATAGAAGAACAATGCTATACACTTTATCAGATTTTGACACTTTCCGCTATTGGAACAGCAACAATAGATCTATCTAAAATTGGTGGAAAGAAAAATGCAGGTGCAACTAATGTTGGTAAAACGATTTCGGAATCAAATCACTTGTATTTGATTCATCAGTCTGTTACAGGAATCTATGAAGAAGTCATAGATTTACTTACGGTATGAGCTGGCGGACAGTTGTTATCTCGCATAGTGCGAAGCTGGACTATCAGTTGGGATTTTTGGTTGTCAGAGGGGAGAGTACGACGAAAATCCATATGGGAGAAATCCATACATTGATTGTGGAAACAACGGCAGTTTCTATCACGGCAGCACTTTTATGTGAGTTAATGAAGAAAAAAGTCAAGGTTATTTTTTGTGATGAAAAAAGAAATCCGTCTTCGGAATTGATTCCTTACTACGGTGCTCATGATACCAGTATGAAGGTGCGCTTTCAAGTGGCATGGGAGGAAGACATAAAAAAAGCTGTGTGGACGGAAATTGTTTCTGAAAAAATTAGAAAGCAGGCAGAGGTATTGGAGCATCTGGGAAAAGGCGAATCCGGGATGCTGTATGAGTACGTTGCGGAAATGGAGTTTGCCGATGAGTCGAATCGGGAGGGGCACGCTGCCAAAGTGTACTTTAATGCGATTTTTGGAATGGATTTTACAAGGACTGTTGAAAGCAGCACAAATGCTGCGTTGAATTATGGCTATGGAATTCTTTTGTCTGCTTTTAACCGAGAAATTGCACTAAACGGATATATTACGCAGCTTGGCCTGTTTCATGATAATATGTATAACCAGTTTAATCTGGGTTCTGATTTTATGGAGCCATTTCGTCCGCTTGTGGATAAAATGGTACTCCAGCTTGAACCACAGAAATTTGAACATGATGAAAAGGTACATTTGCTTACTTTATTGCAAAAGGAAGTATACATTGCAGGAAGAAAGGAATATGTAACGAATGCAATTAAGATATATACTCGTAGTGTTTTTGATGCATTGAATGAAAAGGATGTTTCTTTAATAAAATTTTACCAAGATGAGTTATAGATTTATGAGAATAATCGTATTTTTTGATTTGCCGGTTTTGACTGCGGCGAACCGCAGGGCATACAGAGATTTTAGAAAATATTTGCTTAAATCTGGATTTATGATGTTGCAGGAATCAGTATATTGCAAATTAGTGCAAAACGGCAGTGTGGCAGATAGTGTTATTCATAATTTGAAACAAAACAAACCACAGGAAGGGTTGATTCAGGCGCTGAAAGTTACGGAAAAGCAATTTTCTAAGATGGATTATATCGTAGGTGAGCGAAAAAATGATGTAATTGACTCCGATGAAAGGCTGATAATTTTATGAGATTGGTTCATACAGAGTATAATATCACAGTTACTTTTGAAGAAAATCAGATTTGTGTGCTGTGCATTGAGAATCCGAAGTGCTTCACCCGTGTAGTAAAGGATTTGTGGTTTCAGCAACATGGAAAAGAGGGAGCTTGGATTTTATCGGAAGCGGATAGGGAATTGTCTATATCCAAGAGCATGGAGACTATTGTGAATCCACTGGCGACAGACAGTAATGACAGACGAATTCTGAAAATTTTGTATCAGGATATGACTCAGGATATGCAGGAAAAATATTTGAATTGTTACACAGAAGTTAATGCAAAAATGGCAGATTTTATAAATCAATTGATGGAGGAACAGCCATATCCTCTGGAAATGTGCATGAATCCCGATATATCGGATTTGTTTAAGGCTTATGAGGTTCATTTTGATACGGAATCATCGGAATTTTGCGAACAATTGATTTCATATCTGAAAATATGGCATCAAGTGGGAAAAGTGGAATGCTTTGCATTTGTTAATTTAAAATCATATTTGAGTGATACAGAGTATGTTGCTTTTTGCAAACAAATTTTTTATGAGAAAATTCGTGTGATATTGATTGAAAACTGTTATATGGAACAAAAAAAGTTTGATTTTGAATCGGTAAAAATAATAGATAAAAATTTATGCGAGATAGCGTTTTAGTTGTGATTTTCTCGGATTTATGCTAGAATGCTTTATAGTTCTTTTGTACTGATTTTCGTTTTAACTGCATTCTCGCAGGAATGTTAAGCTCGGAGATAATCTTGATTTGGGGTTTGAGAGCCTTGTTAATTCGAAGAGGTGCAAAACTATGGTTTTTTACATTACGCAAATATTTAGGTTTGAGAGCCTTGTTAATTCGAAGAGGTGCAAAACCTGGATGACAAGACCATTTCAAAGGTCATCGTTTGAGAGCCTTGTTAATTCGAAGAGGTGCAAAACGACCGAGTTGGCTTGTTCGTGATGAAAACGGTTTGAGAGCCTTGTTAATTCGAAGAGGTGCAAAACTGCTTTTAAGTATTTGTGGAGATACAAGAAGTTTGAGAGCCTTGTTAATTCGAAGAGGTGCAAAACGACCTCAACATTTTTGGCGTCAATAATCCGGTTTGAGAGCCTTGTTAATTCGAAGAGGTGCAAAACCGGTGTCTCCGGTGTTTCTGTTGTCTTACTGTTTGAGAGCCTTGTTAATTCGAAGAGGTGCAAAACTCTGCTTCTCGCAAGCATTAATACCAGCAGTTTGAGAGCCTTGTTAATTCGAAGAGGTGCAAAACGAAGAATAAAGGAATAAAGGGGATTATAAGTTTGAGAGCCTTGTTAATTCGAAGAGGTGCAAAACCAAATCTATGGACGAGTTGAATCGTATTCTGTTTGAGAGCCTTGTTAATTCGAAGAGGTGCAAAACAACTGGTTCGCTGGCTGGTTGATTGTCCTTGTTTGAGAGCCTTGTTAATTCGAAGAGGTGCAAAACCAAGTGCTAACGGTACAAGAGCAAAAAATGGTTTGAGAGCCTTGTTAATTCGAAGAGGTGCAAAACAACGGTGAGGAATTCTGCTTAATCAAGTATGTTTGAGAGCCTTGTTAATTCGAAGAGGTGCAAAACGAAGAATAAAGGAATAAAGGGGATTATAAGTTTGAGAGCCTTGTTAATTCGAAAAGGTGTAAAACTTAAATCAATATCATATTAATTGTGATTTTTATGCTGATGGAAAAAAGAGGAGATGAATGAGATGGCAAAAGCCCAAACAATTGCTACAAAAAAATACCAGCAAAAAGTAGGTCTTATTTCTAAGTCGTACAAGATAAAAAAGACATTGGCAGATGAATTTGCTGAAAAATGCAAACAAAATGGAATTTCTGCATCCAAGCAGATATCAATGATGATGCAGGATTATATTAATCAAGGGGATTGTAATAGTGGGAGTGTGTCAGAATCTGACACACTCTGGGTAGTATACCCAATGTTTATCGCTGAACATGATGGAACCTTTTTAGTATATGTTCCTGATATGGATATATATACTGAGGGGGAATCTATGGTTGATGCGGTTATAATGGCAAGGGACGCCATTGGATTAAAAGGCATTGATTTTGAGGATGATGGAAAAGAATTGCCGGACGCATCAGATTATGAAAAAGCAACTTTTATCCTCCACACAGTTTTTGGAATTGGATCAAAGATATGCAATCTTAAATTATATTGCTGAGTGTCCGGATATATTTGATAATATGTCTGGTTCTGAAATGGTAGAGGAGATTGATGAGTATGTATCGACAGTTTAAAGAAGTACTATACATGGAACTGTTTCTGAAATTGCTAGAGTAGATGTGGCGAGGGGAATAGATGCGTTGTACGAGTTTATCAGGATATTGTAGTGCATGACTTCGGAGGAAAATATGAATAAGATTTTATGCTCCACAGGAGCTTTACTGGGAAACTCAAACAACAGAGATTACAGGCTGCTGAAGAAAATTTCCTCAAAACTGGAATGTGATGGCTTTGAATTTATGGTGTACAGTTCATGGTATCCGGAAATTGACAAACTCATTTCATGTGTTCAGTCAATGAATTTAAACATACCTGTTATACACTGTCAAAAATCGCTGGGAGAAAAATTGTGCGGAATGAAGGTGTGGCGTGAAGGCAATCAATATCCGGAATATATGATGACCGAAGAGGAAGACAGAGAAAATTATTTGCAGGCTTTGGATGAATTTTCTATCAATCTTAAAGTAGCGAAGGCATTTGGTGCAAATAAAATGGTGTTCCATTTGTGGAATGGGCTGCCGTCGGACAAGAATATTGAAAAAAATATAGAGCGTTTTGGCAAATTGGATGATATGGCAAAACAGGCGGGAGTTCAGCTGCTGGTTGAAAATGTTATTTGCAACACACGAGATCCGTTATATAACATGGGGCTGCTGCACCGTACATATCCGGATGCGGATTTTACATATGACACAAAAATGGCGGAATTTCATGGGCAGACAATGAAAGTTTTTGAACCGGAGTGGGAATGGATTCCAAAAGATGGTCATATCAAACATTTGCATGTAAATGATTATGGCGGAGGTTACAAGGACTGGGGCAATTTAAAGGTTCTTCCAATCGGAAAAGGTCATGTGGATTTTGACGACTTTTTTGATAAATTGTTACAGTATGGTTATGATGGCGATTATACCGTTGAAGCCACCGGATTTGACAGAACAACCGGAAATATTGACTTCGATATGTTAAATGAATGTTTTGAGAATTTAAGGAAACTCTGTGCTGTTTTTGGCACATTATGAAAAAGGGAGCTGCCGGGCAGCTCCTTTCCTCATTTTTATGCAATTGTTTCCGGTTCCGGATATTCTACACCAAAGGTCTCGACGGTTACGGTTTTCATAACTACCGGTCCCAGAGGGGCGTCATTCCAGTCTGTGCCGCAAGTGGCAATCTTATCCACAATATCCATTCCTTCTGTAATTTTTCCAAAGGCTGCATAAGCACCGTCCAGATGTGGGGCATTTTTATGCATTATGAAAAACTGGGAACCGGCGGAATCCGGTGCCATGGAACGTGCCATAGAGATTACTCCGGCGGTGTGGTTCAGTGTGTTATCAAATCCGTTCTGGGAGAACTCCCCTTTGATTCCATAGCCGGGACCACCGGTACCATTACCATCTGGGTCGCCGCCCTGAATCATGAAACCATCAATCACACGATGGAATGTAAGACCATTATAAAAGCCTTTATTTACTAAAGATACAAAGTTGTTTACGGTGTTTGGAGCGACATCCGGATATAATTCCAGTTTCATAATGTCGCCGTTATCCATTTCAATTGTTACAATCGGTTTTTTTTCTGCCATGATTTTTCTCCTTTTTCAATATTCATACTTGGGGGCAAAGGTGCTTCGTTCTTGCCTGCTGTTTGACCTTGATACCCTGACATCATTTTATATAATTATCTTCAAGATTGCAAGTCATTCGACGGACAATGACAAAAAGAACCGTTCATTGTCGGATTTTCACGATAAATTTTGTTCATTTTCTTATCCCTTTTGACAAAATCTGCACCCTGCACAGCCTATAATACCCACATAAAGAAGGGAAACGCATGAAGATTTATCTCGATATTTTTTTTCTGGTAAATGTGGAAGTGGATTTGCTTGTTCTGCTGCTGGAACATATATTCCGGCGAAGGAAAATCCGGTGGAAAAGGCTTTTTGTGTCAGCGCTGGCAGGAGGTTTGCTTTCCACCATAATCCTTGTGTCAGGAGTGCATCGTCATGTATGGATTTTTTTGCCCCTTTATCTGCTGGGAAGCGGCAGTATAGTCCGGCTGGCGTTTGGCAAAACGACCTTGCGGGCGTGGGTAATAAATCTGTTTGTTTTTTATTTGACCGCATTTCTTTTATCCGGTTTGCTAATGCAGTTTCAAAGTATGTTCAACACGCAGGGCAGTATGGTTTTTCTGCTGGCTGTTCTGCTGGCGGCTGTCGGAGCTGCCTGCCGGACCGTCCCTCTGCTGAGGAGAGAACAGGAAAGGGCGGCACAGCTTTTAGAAATCTGCCTCTGCTATCAGGAGAAGAAGATTTCGGGGCAGGGGCTGTTGGACACAGGGAACCGGCTTACAGAACCGTTCAGTCAAAAACCAGTGGCTGTCGGAAACCGGAAATGGTTAGAAAAATTAATGTCCGGTGAGAAACCGTTGATGCGTTACATCCCCTTTCGTACCGTCGGTAAAAGTAACGGAATGATTGCCGTCTTTTGTGCCGACTACATAGAGGTCCGAACCGAGAAAAATCAATGGATACGGACCGAAAAACCATGGATCGCAGTCAGCGATAATGAGATTTCCGGGGAAGGAGAATTTGACCTGATTCTTCCTCCCGAAATGCTGAAAAAACAAACCTAGGAGGATGAGACAATGTTATTGAGAATTTCTATGCCAAATCATTTTCAGTTTCGCATGATGCAGGACTGGAAACATTTATTTTTTCATTCCGGAAGTGACATTCATTATATTGGTGGTGCGGAGATTCTCCCGGCGCCTTTGGAACCGGGAGAGGAGGCTGCCTGTATTGAGTGTCTGGCAGAGGAGGACAATGAAGCTGCCCGGAATAAACTGGTCGAGCACAATCTCCGGCTGGTGGTGTACATAGCAAAAAAGTTTGATAATACGGGAGTGGGTGTCGAGGACCTTATTTCCATCGGGACAATTGGATTGATGAAGGCAATCAACACGTTTAATCCAAACAAAAATATCAAGCTTGCCACATACGCCTCACGCTGTATCGAAAACGAAATCCTTATGTATTTGCGACGTAATAATAAGACAAAGCTGGAGGTTTCCATTGACGAGCCGCTGAATGTGGACTGGGACGGAAATGAACTGCTGCTTTCAGATATTTTAGGGACAAGTGAAGATGTCATTTACAAGGATATTGAGAGAGAAGTGGACCACAAGATGCTGCGGAAGGCATTGGAGACACTGACGGAACGGGAACAGAAGATTATACGGCTCCGATTTGGCATTGGTACGGTTTATGACAAGGAACTGACACAAAAAGAGGTTGCTGACCGATTGGGGATTTCCCAGAGTTACATTTCAAGGCTGGAAAAAAAGATTATGAAACGGTTAAAGAAAGAAATTCTCCGGCTGGAAGGAAATTAGTCACTGGTTTTGCAGAAATTTTATTGTGAAACAAAGACAAATATGATAAAATACGAGAAAAATGATTGGGTGCTGACATAAGGAGGCGGCAGGGTTGGAAAAAAAAGAGCAGCGGTATTATGTGGCGATTGATTTGAAATCGTTCTATGCCTCGGTGGAATGTGTGGAGCGTGGGCTGAATCCCCTCACTGCGAATCTGGTAGTGGCGGACGCCTCACGAACGGAGAAAACGATTTGCCTTGCTGTCACGCCGTCTCTGAAAGCTTATGGTCTGTCAGGACGCAGCCGTTTATTCGAGGTTGAGCAAAAAGCCAGAGAGATTAAGCAGCATACCGGAAAAGAACTGGAATACATTACGGCACCGCCGAGAATGGCATTATATGAACAATATTCTGCAAATATCTATCGTGTGTATATGAAGTATATCAGCTCCGAGGACATTCATGTTTACAGCATTGATGAGGTGTTTATTGATGTGACAGACTATCTGTCACTATACGGGATGACTCCCCGCCAGTTGGCGAAAGAAATGATACAGGAGGTCTATAAGACGACAGGGATTACTGCTGCTGCCGGAATTGGGACAAACTTGTATCTCTGTAAGATTGCCATGGATATTGTGGCAAAACACGTTCAGCCGGATGAAGAGGGAGTGCGGATTGCTGAACTCGATGAAATGTCGTACCGGAGACTGCTGTGGGAACATAAACCGCTGACGGATTTTTGGCGTACCGGGGCGGGAATCGCCCGACGGCTCAATAATAATGGTATGTACACCATGGGTGACGTGGCGAGGATGTCCACTTACAATGAAGATATGCTGTACCGGATTTTCGGCGTGGATGCGGAAATTCTCATTGACCACGCATGGGGATACGAGCCATGCACGATGGCAGACATAAAATCATATAAACCGAGAACGAACAGTTTCAGCTCCGGTCAGGTCTTGTCCTGCCCCTATACGACAGAGAAGGCGAGGATCATCGTTCGGGAAATGACGGAGTCTTTAGTCCTTGATTTGGTGGAAAAAGAATTATCTGCAAGCTCCCTGACCTTGACGGTGGGCTATGACAGAGAAAATGTGGACCGGGGCGATTACAAGGGTGAGCTTCACATGGACCGTTATGGACGGACTGTTCCGAAACCGGCACATGGTACGGCGAATCTCGGTTCGCCCACTTCTTCTACGAAAAAGATTACGGAGGCGGTGCTCGATTTATTTGACCGCATTGTGAATCCCCGGCTGCTCGTCCGCCGTATCACGCTGAATGTGAATCAGGTGGTGGAGAGAGGATTTGAACAGTTTGATTTATTCACTGACCCGGAGCAGTTGGAGAAGGAACGAAGATTGCAGAAGGCAATGCTGAATATCCAGAAACGGTATGGGAAAAACGCCATTCTCAAGGGAACGAATCTTCAGGAGGGTGCTACCATGAGAGAGAGAAACGGACAGATTGGCGGACACAAAGCATAATCAGATAAGAGAGAGGGAAGGTTATGGTTAAAAATCCGGTTTCTCCCGGCAGCGGGGGAACTTTGAAATATGAGGATATTATTTACATGACATATCCATTAGAAAATCACGACAATATAAAACATCCCCGTATGCCTGTGGCGGACAGGGCAAAGATTTTTTCACCTTTTTCTGCGTTAAAAGGATATGATGATGCCATTGCCCGCAAACAGAGGGAAGTGGAGGATGAGGAAAGGAACAATTTACATTCATGTTAAATCAATTTTCAAGAACAGAATTATTACTTGGTAAAGACGCCATGGAGAAACTGGCACAATCCAGAGTGGCAGTATTTGGCGTTGGTGGTGTAGGCGGTTATGTAGTGGAAGCTCTTGTGCGCAGCGGCGTGGGAGCAGTGGATTTGATTGATGATGACAAGGTGTGTCTCACAAATCTGAATCGGCAGATTATCGCCTTGAGAAGTACGGTAGGAAAGTACAAAGTAGACGTACTCCGGGACCGGGTTCTGGACATTAATCCGGACTGCCGGGTGGAGACACATAAATGTTTTTATTTGCCGGAGACAAGAGATGACTTTGACTTTTCCCGGTATTCCTATGTGGTTGATGCTGTGGATACAGTGACTGCAAAGATTGAGCTTGTCATGCAGGCAAAGCAGACGGGAACGCCGATTATCAGCAGCATGGGAGCCGGCAACAAAATGAACCCTGCGGATTTTGAAGTGGCGGATATTTACAAAACGACAATGTGTCCTTTGGCAAAAGTAATGCGGCGGGAGCTGAAAAAGCGGGGCGTGAAAAAATTAAAGGTGGTCTACTCCAAAGAGAAACCAATCCGCCCGCTGGACGATATGTCGATTAGCTGCCGGACAAACTGCATCTGTCCGCCGGGGGCAAAACATAAGTGTACGGAACGCCGGGATATCCCCGGCTCTACTGCGTTTGTTCCTTCGGTGGCGGGACTGATTATTGCGTCAGAGGTCATTAAGGATTTGGCAGAATGGAGAGTAAGATGAGGATTACAATCGAAGAACTGGAAGAAATCGAGGAAAAATACGTCATTGATATTCGAAAGAAAGAGGACTATGAAAAAGAAACTTATCCCGGTGCTGTGAATATTTTCTGGGAAGAATTTGAACAGCAGATACAAGAGGTTCCAAAAGACCGCCCGGTGTATCTGATTTGCTATACCGGACAGAGAAGTGACGAAATTTGCGACAAATGGAATGAGCAGGGATACCAATTCTATAGTCTGGAGGGAGGATACCACGCATGGCTGCGGGTAAAACTCGCCCGGCTTATGGGAGAAGAAGATGAGAGGGAGAAAAGACAAAAGGAAGTAGAACGGAGTATTGTAAAAAAATTTCGAAAGGAAATTTGGCGCAAGTTCACGAAAGCCGTAAATGAGTACGAGCTGATTCAGGACGGTGACCGGATTGCTGTGTGCATTTCCGGGGGAAAAGATTCCATGCTGATGGCTAAACTGTTTCAGGAGCTGCTGAAACATGGACAGAAGAACTTTGAAGTGGTGTACCTTGTGATGAATCCGGGATATAACAAAGAAAATTATCAGCGGATTGTGGATAATGCCAGACTGCTTGGCGTACCGATTGAAGTTTTTCAGTCCCAGATTTTCGACATTGTCGCTACGGAAAATATGGAATCGCCATGTTATCTCTGTGCCCGCATGAGAAGGGGACATCTTTACAACCGGGCAAAAGAGCTGGGCTGTAATAAAATTGCGTTGGGACATCATTTTGATGATGTGATTGAAACGATTCTTATGGGAATGTTGTACGGTGCGCAGATACAGACAATGATGCCGAAACTCCACAGCTCGAATTTTGAGGGAATGGAATTGATACGTCCGCTGTACCTGATTCGGGAGGAGGACATTATTCACTGGATGAATTACAATGACCTTCACTTTATTCAGTGTGCCTGCCGGTTTACGGAAAACTGTGCCTCCTGTGGAGGAACGGAAAAAGGTTCCAAGAGAAATGAGATAAAACAGCTGATTCGGGAATTGAGAGAGAAAAGTCCTTATATCGAAAAAAATATTTTTCGAAGTGTAGAAAACGTAAATCTCAGTACCGTCATTGCCTATAAAAAAGACGGAGTAAAACATCATTTTCTTGATACGTATGAGGATTCGGATAAGGAAAATTTGAGATAACGGCGGTATGAAAAGCATAGAATAAAAGAGAAGATTTTTTGACAGGAGATGGTTTGAATATGGCTCGTTTTCTTGTGATGGGAAAGGATGCAAGGCAGCGTTATCTGGCGGAGTTTCTGCGTGAGGAAGGAGATATGGTTGTGGAGGCAGAGGAATATCTGCAGGGGGACTACGATGTTTTGCTGCTGCCGGTACCCCAGACCGCACAATATCTGGAGAAAGTAATAGACAATTTAAAAAAGGGACAGACAATCTATGGATGCAATTTTCCTTTACCCCTTATGAAGAAGGGGGAGGAAAGGGGCGTCCGTTTTATTGATTATATGAAAGCACCAGATACTGCGGCAAAAAACGCCGTTGCTACAGCGGAGGGGGCAGTGGCAGAGGCTTTACAGCATGGCTGCTGCTGTATTCAGGAGAGTTCTGTGCTGGTGACAGGCTTTGGCTGCTGCGGAAAAGTGCTGGCAGAAAAACTTTTGGCTCTGCGGGGCAGGGTGACGGTGGCAGAGAGAAAAAATGATAAGAGGGAAAAGGCAGCAGCACTGGGCTGTGACGTGGTTTCCTTTGAACATCTCAATGAGCTGGCGGGAAACTTTGATTTTGTCTTTAATACGGTTCCGGCACTCGTCTTGAAAAAAGATTTTTTAGAAAAGACAAAGAGGGATGTGACCATCATTGACATTGCCTCAAAACCGGGCGGGGTGGACTTTGATTACTGTGACGAACATAAAATAAATGCCAGTCTTTGTCTTGGATTGCCGGGGAAATATGCACCAAAATCTTCTTCGAAAATATTATTAGAAGTAATAAAGGTGAGCAGGTAAAAAAGGATGAGCAAGGAAAAACAATGGACCGTTGGCTTTGCCATAACCGGTTCTTTTTGCACATACGAAAAAATTAAGGAGGCAGTCCGTCAACTGGTGGAGAGTGGAAACCGGGTAATCCCGATTTTCTCGGATGCTGCACAGACTGTAAACTGCCGCTTTGGAAATGCCAGAGATTTTATTATTTCCATTCAGGAGATAACCGGAGAGAGAGGAATATTTACCCTGCAGGAGGCAGAGCCAATCGGTCCGAAAGGATTTTTAGATGTGCTTGTAATTGCACCCTGCACTGGAAACACAATGGCGAAGCTCTGTGCCGGCATTACGGATTCCCCTGTGTTGATGGCGGCAAAAGCACATATGAGAAATGAGAAACCGGTGGTGATTTCTGTATCCACCAATGACGCATTGGGAGCGAATCTGAAAAATATCGGTCAGCTTATGAATACAAAATGTATCTATTTTGTGCCGTTTGGACAGGATGATTGTGAGAAGAAACCAAAGTCCATGGTGGCTCATGTTGACCAGATCGAGAAAACAATTCAGGAGGCACTGGCGGGCAGACAGATTCAGCCTGTCATTCAGTCGCCGTTCTGCTGAGAAAAAACCCCCGGTATGGCGGTATAAATTATGCCGTCATACCGGGGGTTTTATAATTTATAGTATGATTTTCACATCATATTTTCTGAGAAAATAATCAATCTGTAACAAGTAGGCAATCATCTGTGGTCCTGCCATCAATTGTCCATACCATGGTTTGCCGTAATCTTTTGGATTGTTCAAAAATTGACGGAGAGCAGTCAGATTCAGTAATTCCTTTAGAGGGCTGGTGCCATCTGCAAGGACGTTCTCCAGTCGTTCCGCCAGCAAAGTTTCGTAATACGGATTGTAAGTCTTTGGGTAAGGACTTTTTCGCCGGAAAAGAATTTCGTCCGGGAGAAGCCCTTTCGAGGCGTGGCGGAGAATATTTTTTACGACACCGTCCTTCGCTTTCATTTCCCAAGGAATATTAAAGACATAATCAACGAGTGTGCGGTCAGCAAACGGCACTCTTGCCTCCAGACCGGAGTACATACTGGTGCGATCCATCCGGTTTAACAGCGTCTGCATAAAGAAACGGATATTCAGATAACCAATCCGGCGGCGGTTCGTCTGGATTTCATCCTCGCCGGGAAGAATATCAATCTCGCTGACTGCCTTGTCATAAGTTTTTTTCACATAAGCATCCATATCTAATGCGTCAATGAGTTCCGGTGACAAAAGAGCTTTTCTCGGTTCCAGAGAAGGTGTCCATGGAAATGTGCCGGAATTCAGCATATCTTCTCTGTGGAACCATGGGTATCCGCCAAACACTTCGTCGGCACATTCTCCCGTCAGTACCACCTTGTGGCTGCGGCTCACCTCCCTGCAAAAATATTGCAGAGAGGAATCAATATCTACCATGCAAGGCAAATCGTGAGCATCGACAGACTGGGTAAGAAGGTCAGCCTGCTCGGTGTTGCTGCACTCCAGATAATGGTGTTCGGAACCAAGGAAAGCAACCATTTTATCTACATAAGGACGGTCTTGGGACGGCTGGAAGGAGTTTGCCTTAAAAAATTTATCATTTTCCGTAAAATCAAAAGAAAAGGTCGTAAGACGTTCTCCCTTTTTCTTTAATTCGGCAGCACAGACGGCGGATACGACACTGGAATCCACCCCGCCGGATAAAAATGTGCAAATCGGTACATCCGATACCATTTGCCGTCGAATGGCATCCTGAACAAGAAAGGAAGTTTTTTCTACCGTTTCTTCATAGGAATCAAAATGAGGTCTGCTTTCTAGCCGGAAATAGGTTGTCGTATTTCTTCCATAGCGGCTGCAAGTCATATAAGAACCGGGGAGAAGTTCGTGAAAACC
>CAZFHT010000031.1:0-18967 GCA_964518785.1 uncultured Eubacterium sp. | reverse complement strand
TTCTTCCATAGCGGCTGCAAGTCATATAAGAACCGGGGAGAAGTTCGTGAAAACCACGAAAGACACCGGAACCCGGCGTGCGTGCCGGACCAAGGGACAGAATTTCATTGAGACCATCCCGGTCAAGTTCCGCCTTGACGCCGGGATAACAAAAACAGCCCTTTGGTTCAGAGGAGAAGATAAGAGTTCCTTCATATATCGTGTAAAAAAGAGGCTTGATACCGAAAGAATCCCGAAACAAGGTTAATGTTTTGTGGCGTTCATCATACACTGCAAAAGCGAAGATTCCGTCCACATCTTTGACGAACCCGGCACCGAAGGTCAGATATGATAAAAGAAGAATTTCGGTGTCGGAAGTCGTAGAGATGGGAACTTTTTGCTCGGACAATCTCTTTTTTAAAAAATCAAGGTTGTAGATTTCTCCATTGTATACAATGTGGTAGCCATATCCATCCATATGTTTTGTCATAGGCTGGTGACCGTTTGTTAAGTCAATGATGGAAAGACGGGTATGTGCCAGACCACACTGCTCTGTTAAAATAAGGTCATTATCATCCGGTCCTCTGTGATGTAAAACCTGTTTCATGTTTTCTAATATGTGTACATAATAATCCTGCTGCTCTGTATAAAGGGCATTCGGGTTGTAAAATCCGGAAATACTGCACATAAATCTTCCTCCATTCCGAAATTTCCGTAGTACGTAATTTAATACTAGGTTATGTGCAGTAAAAAGAAAATATACATCAAAATAAGGGACGCTTTTCGGTTATGCCATGATTTGGTAAACCTCGTCGATTTTTTCCTCCGGAATTTCTTTGTCCAGAAAAATTTCTGCGGCATACTTTGCCTGTGCCACCAGCATTTCCAGTCCGGTGATTCCCTTCATTCCCAGTTCTCTCGCCTGTGCCACCAGCTTTGTCGTCCGCGGATTGGCAATGATATCCACGACTGCCTCGCATTGAGGGAAATGTGACAAATCAACGGGGGAGGCGTCCACATTCGGGAACATACCTACCGGACTGGTATTTACAATAATTTTCGCATCGCTGTGTTTCTGGAAACATTCCTCATAAGTAACCATACCCGGTTTCATGGTACGGTTTCCTACAATGACAAGCTCTGAGGCACCCAGTTTCTTTACTCCGGCTTGAATTGCCTGAGAGGCTCCGCCGTTCCCGAGAACGACCACTTTTTTCCCCTTCATATCAATGCCGTTGTTTTTTACCATATAAATAAACCCCGGCATATCGGTGTTGTATCCGTACAGCCTGCCATCGTGGTTTACGATGGTATTTACCGCACCAATCGCTTTGGCGGCGTCATCCATATAAGACAGATAAGGGATTACCTCCTGCTTGTATGGAATCGTCACGTTAATCGCACGAAATTCTTTCTTTTCCATAAAAGGGGCAAACTCCTCACGAGACAACGGATGTGGCTCGTATGTGTAATCGGTCAGCCGTTCATGTATTTCTTTGGAAACACTGTGTCCTAATTTCTCTCCAATCAATCCATATTCCATGGAAAAATCCTCCTGTTTTTCATTCATTTCATAAAAGGTTTTGCCTTTCTTCATAAGAAATATCCTAGCATAAAAACTTGTCCGGTTCAAGGAATAATCAGAGGGGACAGGCATATACATATACAAAAGTGTTACTGTTCAGAGGGTTACAAGATAACGACAGTACTTGTCGTGCTTGCACGAAAATAGTGCTGTCGGTGTCTTGTAAATCCTCGAACAGAGGAACCGCCTCCTGATGAGCACTGTTAGCTCCGCAAGGAGCGAGAAAAAGGTGCGGTTGAAACCGCACCTCTGAAGAACGGCAAGCCGTTCTTCGTTTGTTCTGAACAGAGAGAACTTTCTTGTTACTGTGCGTGCGGCAGTGCGAATACAAGGAGGTGGTCCCTCTGAACAGTAACAGTAGAAGTAGCAGTAACAGCAACACGAATAAATAAAAGCAAATAAAAAAAAGAGGGGGAACAATTCATGCTGCAAGAGGAGATTTTGGCAATCTTTCCGGAACGGCTCAAGAAGATTCTGAGCGTCACAGGGAATGACTGGGGAAAACTTCAGGAAATCCGAATCCGCTGTGGAAAAAGTCTGATTCTTGTTTCAGAGGGAAAAAAGATGGCACCGGCTCAAGATAACAAGGTGATTACGCCGGAAGAATTCCGTGAAATTTTAAATTATATCAGCAATTATTCCCTCTATGCTTTTGAAGAGGAGATAAAAAAAGGATATCTGACAATACCCGGCGGTCATCGTGTCGGATTGGCAGGAAAGACGGTTATGGAGAATGACCGGGTGAAAACGATAAGAAGTCCGGCTTTTATGAATGTGAGAGTATCTCATGAGATAAAGGGCTGTTCGGACCGGATTCTGCCCCATCTTTTTCAAGGTGACGGCTTTCTATCTACGCTGATTGTGTCGCCGCCGGGAGCCGGGAAAACGACACTGCTCCGGGACATTGTGAGAAATCTGGCGAACGGCAGTGGCACCTTTTCACCGAAAACGGTATCTGTCATTGATGAACGTTCGGAAATCGCCGGGTGCTACCATGGAATTCCTCAAAAAGATGTGGGGCAGCACACCGATGTTCTTGACGGGTGCAGTAAGCAGGAGGGAATTCCCATCATGCTGCGCTCTATGGCACCGGAGGTAATTGCTGTGGACGAGATTGGGGCGGAGAAAGATTATGATGCTCTGAATATGGCACTGACAAGCGGCTGCGGACTGGTGGCAACGGTGCATGGCAGCTCCGTAAAGCATTTACGGGAGAAGAATACGATGAACCGGATTTTGCAGGAAAAGATGTTTCAAAGGATTCTTCTTTTACAGCCGGGAACCCCCGGACGGATTCAGAAAATTTGCGACAGTGAGGGGCGGGTGATGGCTTTATGAGAGCAATCGGTATGCTCTGTGTGATGGCAGGGTGCATTAGCGTAGGTGTCTGGTATCGGATGCTTTACATAAGAAAATGCCGGAATCTGCTTGCTGTCCAGAAAGGAATTACTATATTAGAGGGAGAGATTTCCTACGGAAGAACTCCTCTCCCGGATGCTTTTCACGAGATGGCAAAAAGGACGGGAGGCTGTGTGTCTGAATTTTTTGAGGAGATTTCCCGGCGTCTGTCTTTTGGCGGTGAAGGGATGGAGGCTGTGTGGAGCAGCACACTTCGGGAGATAATCGGTGACTGTGAGCTGGGGCGGGAAGAGTGGAGAGATTTGAAGGAGTTGGGAAATACGCTGGGGTATCTGGACAGCCGGATGCAGCTTCAGTCGTTACAGCTTTATCAGAAAAGACTGGCTTACAGCATTGGCATATGGGAGAAGGAAAAAGAAAAAAAGACAAAGCTATACCCGGTGCTGGGGACAATTTGCGGGGTGCTAATCTGTCTTTTGTTAGTCTGAAGGTGAGGATGAGGATGGAAGTTACAATTATTTTTAAAATTGCACTGGTGGGGATTCTGGTCACGATTTTAAACCAGATTTTAAAGCAGTCGGGGAGAGAGGAGCAGGCGTTCCTTGTGAGTCTGGCAGGACTGATACTGGTTCTTTTCTGGGTGATTCCCTACATAGCAGAGTTGTTTGACACAGTAGAAGATTTATTTGCAATCTGACGAGGTGATGATGGTTATGTTGAAAATCGTGCTGATTGGAATTAGTGCTATTTTGCTTGCCATGGTGGCAGGCAGCATAAAAAGAGAATACGGTTTTTTTGTTGCTTTGTGTGGTTCGCTGCTAATCTTTTCTTATGGGATCGGTAAAATTTCTCTGATTATTCAGGAGATACGTTCTTTTGAGACAGTGGTGGGACTGGATTCCTCCTATATCAACCTTCTGCTGAAAATGGTGGGGATTGCCTACCTGAGCCAGTTAGCGGTTAATCTCAGCCGGGATGCCGGCCAGAGCACGATAGCCAGCCAGATTAGTTTTGCGGGGAAAATCAGTATGCTGATTGTAAGTCTTCCTGTTCTGAAATCACTGGTGGAGACGATTGGAGAGATGCTTGTATGAGAAAAATAGGATGGTTCTTTTTTCTGGCTTTTCTCACGATGGCAGGTTCGGTAAAGGCGGAGGGTAAGGAATGGCAGGACAGCATTTCTCTGGAGGAGGTGCAGAGGACGTTTGAGCAGCTGCAGGAGGGAGAAAGCGATTTTTCCATTCAGGATTATGTGTCCGGTGTCGTGGCAGGAGAACAGTCTTTTTCGCTGCAAAGTCTTTTGAAAATGACGGCATACCGGATTCAGGAGCAGTTTTCAAATGAGAGGAATACGTTTTTGAGAATTCTGGCACTGGGGCTGCTGGCGGGGATTTTTGCGAATTTCTCCGGGACAATCGGTGAGAGCAATTTAGGAGAGACCGGGCTGTATATTACTTATCTCGTTTTGTTTGTCACAATGGCGGCGGGATTTTACGCTGTTTATGAGACGGCGAAGGAGACAATAGACAACCTGATGGCGTTCATGAAGGCACTGGTTCCGTCCTTTTCCCTTGTGTTGTGTATCGGCGGCGGGGGCAGCACATCACTTGCGTATTATGAGACAATGCTTATTATAATCAGTTTGTTGGATTCGCTTATGATTTATCTTTTGCTGCCGGGGGTACAGATTTATTTCTATCTGAGTATGCTGAACCAGTTAGCAGACAATTATTTTTCAAAATTGACGGAGCTGGTGAAAAGTTTTCTGCGGTGGAGTACGAAAATTCTCTTTGGTGTCCTAATCGGTTATCAGGGGATACAGGGTATGATTCTTCCCGCCATGGATAAGCTGAAAAATAATACTATATGGCAGACGGCAAAAGGTCTGCCGGGGGTGGGAAATACGCTTGGCAGTCTGGCGGATACGGTTGTGGGAAGTGGAATTTTGATAAAAAGTGCAGTGGGGGTGGGCGGCGTAATCTGTATCGGGATTCTCTGCTTTTATCCTTTGTTAAAAATTATTGTCTTTACCATTATGTACCGGGTTGGAAGTGCTGTGCTGCAGCCCGTCAGTGACCGCAGAATGGTGGCGGCAATGCAGGCAGCAGGAGAAAGCGGAAAATTACTGCTTGGTTTTGTGTTTGCCGGAACGCTGTTGTTTATTTTTTCGATTATCATTGTGTTGTTTTGCTCGAATTGTTTTGGGTGAGGAGGGGATTGTTTGCAGGAAATTTTAAGTGTTGTCCAACAGATGACGGTATTTCTCCTGATTGCCACGTTGTGGATGGACCTTTTTTCAGGGACAGAGTATAAAAAATATTTACAATATGCCGCCGGACTCATTGTTATGGTTATGATGATTGCACCCATTTTGAAAGTGCTGAACCGGGGCATTGATGTGAGCTTGTGGGAGAAACGGCTGGAGGTGGAGCAGGAGGTACAGCAGCAGGAGGAAAGAATACAATTATTTGAACAAGAGCAAGGAGGGGATGAGTAAATGGACGGATGGAAGAAGGTGATTCAAAAAGCAGGTCCCATGCGGCTTTGTGCTGTCGTTCTGTGTGGAATTGTACTGCTGGTGATTTCATGCAGTGGAAATTTCGAAAAAAAAGCGGAGACAGAAACGGTTTCCGAGGAGGTTTCTCAGACGGAGGAGCTGGACCGGTACCGGAGTAAAATGAAACAAGAACTGGTGGAGCTGCTCGGACAAGTGCAGGGAGTGGGGACGGTGGAGGTAATGCTCACCTTAAAGGCGTCTACTGAAAAGGTTACGCTGAAGGACAGTACGGACAAAGGCGACTCCACGCAGGAGGAAACCGTACTGATTGAAGACAGCGACAAAAATTCTTCTCCCTATGTTTTGCAGGAAAAAGAACCGGAGCTGGAAGGGGTTGTCATTGTCTGTGACGGGGGAGACGATGTTTCGGTAAAAAAAGAAATAACCGAGGCGGTAAGTGCATTATTTCAGATTGAAACTCATAAAATAAAAGTAATGAAAAGCAAGGAAAAGTAAGGAGGCAAAGGAGTGAAAAAACTTTTGCGTAAAAATCAGGTTATTATAACGGCGCTTGTTGTCATGGTGGCAATGGCGGGATACTTAAGCATGACAGACAAGGATGAACTGAGCATGACAGCGTCCAATGATTCTGTCACCGATGCGGAGGTAGCAGACATTTCCGACGAAGACATTGTGCTGGACGGGGACGATTCCGCCACTGGCGTCAGTGTGTCGGCTGTGGACGCTGCGTCGGATGATGTGGCGACAAAGGATAATGCCGGAGAGGCGGTGCTGGTGAGCAACATGGTAAACAGCAGCTATTTTGAGGAGGCAAAGCTGTCCAGAGAGCAGACCAGAGCAAAAAATAAAGAAACGCTCACCGAACTTGTGAATAATGAAAATGCCACAAGTGCCCAGAAAGAAAAAGCCATGGAAGAAATTATGAATATGACCAATGTGAGTGAGATGGAAACGGCTACGGAAAATCTGCTGGCGGCAAAAGGGTTTGATGAATCCATTGTGACGATTCTGGATGACAGTGTAGATGTCGTTGTAAATGGAGAAGAACTGACCGAACAGCAGATTGTACAGATTGCCGACATTGTTAAACGGAAGACCTCAGTAAGTGCGGATAAAATTGTCATTTCTACTGTTGGCAAAAACAAATAAATCTGTTATACTTGTATGCAGGAACTTTTGTAATTGCTGATAGGAGGTACCAAAATCATGACAGATTTAAACCGAGATACGTTTAAAGATAATACAGGTATTGGGGAAGTACAGATTGCAAATGAAGTTGTCTCCAGTATCGCCGGCATTTCTGCCTCGGAGGTAGAAGGGGTGGAGTCCATGGCGGGCGGCTTTACGAATGAACTGGCGGGTAAACTGGGGATGAAGAGTTTGTCCAAAGGTGTAAAAGTGAGTGTTGAGGATGGTACGGTAATCGTAGATTTAGCCATCAATATGAAGTATGGCTACAGTATTCCAAAGACCAGTGCACAGGTGCAGGAAAAGGTGGCGCAGGCGATTAACTCCATGACTGGTCTCACCGTAGGGACAGTTAATGTGCGGATTGCCGGAGTAAGTTTGGAACAGGAGTAAGAGGAATCGATATTATGACACGACATGAGATAAGAGAAAATATTTTCTGCCTGATGTTTCAGAACGAGTTTTATCCGACGGAGGAATTTGAAGAACAGAGAGATAATTTCCTCGGGGAGAAGACGATGACAGAGCAGGAGAGACAGGAAATTACAGATAAGGTAACAAAATTAATCGGGTGTCTGCCGGACATTGACGAGAAAATTTCCTCCTATTCCCAAGGATGGAAGATTGACCGCATTGCGAAAGCGGAGCTAGCGATTCTGCGTCTTGCGGTTTATGAGGCATTGTATGATGATACGGTGCCGGTAGGAGTTGCCGTCAATGAGGCGGTAGAACTGGCAAAGCAATATGGCGGGGACAATGGTGCTGCCTTTGTAAATGGAATTTTAGGAAAGATTGTAAATGAATAGAGGAAAAGTGTACACCGTCTCTTCTGTTACCCAGTATATTAAGAATATGTTTGCCAACGAATATGCCCTGTCGGTTGTATTTGTGAAAGGAGAGGTATCCAATTGCAAATATCATAGTTCCGGGCATATTTATTTTACAATCAAGGACAACACTTCACAGCTCTCCTGCGTGATGTTTCGGGGAGACCGGAGAGGGCTTGATTTTCAGATGGAGAATGGACAGGAAATCGTAGTTGGCGGCTCCATCAGTGTGTATGAAAGAGACGGAAAATATCAGTTATATGCGAAAAAAGTTGTTCTGGCAGGAGATGGTATTCTGGCAGAACGGTATGAAAAACTGAAAAAGCGATTGCAGGAAGCCGGTTATTTTGACGAAGACCGCAAACTGCCGATTCCCGCTTATGTCAGAACGGTGGGAATCGTGACGGCAAAGACGGGGGCGGCTGTGCAGGACATGATAAACATAGCCGCCAGAAGAAATCCTTATGTGCAGTTGATTTTATATCCCGCCAAAGTGCAGGGAGAAGGTGCGGCGGATACGATTGTGAAAGGAATCCGTTGTCTGGATTCCATGGGGGTTGACGTCATTATTATTGGCAGGGGCGGCGGCTCCATGGAGGATTTGTGGGCGTTTAATGAGGAGGCGGTTGCTGACGCAATTTTTGAGTGCCTCACACCGTTGATTTCTGCGGTGGGACATGAGACGGATTTTACGATTGCTGATTTTGTGGCGGATTTACGTGCGCCAACGCCGTCAGCGGCGGCAGAACTGGCAGTTTATGATGTGAGACAGACATTAGAGCGTCTGTACGATTATAAGGACCGTCTGGCGAGGCTGATTTTACAGAAAACCGAAGCTCAGAGAGAACGGCTTGACCTTTTTGAGAGCCGGATGAAGGTGTTTAATCCACAGAATCAGGTGAGAGAACAGAGACAGCGGTTGATTGATTTGGAAGAGAAACTTTCTCTCTATATGGAGAGAATTTTAAAAGATAAAAAGCATGAATTTGCCATGCTGGCAGGAAGGCTCGACAGTGTCAGTCCGCTGAAAAAACTGGAAAGCGGATATGCCTATGTGTCAGATATGGATGACAAAATGGTGGACTCGGCAAAAAATGTGTCAGCAGGAGATTTGTTACAGATAACGCTGGCAGACGGAAGGCTTGTGACCAAGGTGGAAAAAGTGCAGGAGAAAGATTATGGAATTAGAAGAAATCATGGATAAATTGGAGAATACCGTTCATAAAATGGAGCAGGAAAAGCTGTCTTTGGAGGAATCCTATCAGTGCTTTTCGGAGGGAATGAAATACGTCCGGGAAGGGAATCGTGCCATTGACCGGGTGGAAAAGAAGATTCAAGTGCTGATGGAGGAGAACGGGGAGGAACAAGAGGATGAATGAAGAACTGCTAAAGGCGAGGATACAAGACATTGAGGAAGGCTTTCGCACCTATATGCCGGAGGAAAGCGGCTGCCAAAAGACGGTGCTGGAGGCGATGAATTACAGTGTTCTGGCAGGGGGCAAGCGGCTCCGCCCGATGTTCATGCAGTCTGCGTATGCCCTTTTTGGCGGAGAGGACGAGAGGGCAATCCGCCCTTTTATGATGGCTATGGAGATGATACATACCTATTCTCTCGTGCATGATGACCTTCCGGCGATGGACAATGATGATTACCGGAGAGGCAAGTTGACGACACACAAAAAGTACGGTGAAGATATGGGAATCCTTGCGGGAGACGGTTTGTTAAATTACGCTTACGAAACAGCATTTCTCGCTTTTGACAGTGAAACGGACTATATGCGGATAGCTGAGGCGTTAAAAATTCTCGGAAGGAAAGCGGGCGTTTACGGTATGGTAGGCGGACAAGTTGTGGATGTGGAGAACAATGGATGTTTTGTGGACGGGGAAACACTGCTTTACGTTCATAAAAATAAAACAGCGGCATTGATTGAGAGCAGTCTGATGATTGGGGCGGTGCTTGCCGGCGCTGATAAAGAACAGCTTGCGGCGGCAGAGTCCATTGGAACGGATATCGGTCTTGCTTTTCAGATTCAGGATGATATACTGGATGTGGTCGGGGACGAGGAGATAATCGGCAAACCGATTCACAGTGATGAGAAAAATGAGAAGACGACATTTGTCTCTCTCTATGGGATTGAGGAAAGCCGTAAAAAGGTGAAAATGTATACAGACCGGGGGCTGGACCGTTTGGACAGTCTGCCTGCGAAAAATACGGAGGAACAAAAGTTTCTGCATATGCTTATGGAGTCATTAGTAGGAAGAGAAAAATAAAAGAGGACAAAAACGTGGAAAAATTACTGGAACAGATTATTAAGGAAAACGATATAAAAAATATTAATCCACAAGATTACAATAAGCTGGCAAAAGAAATTCGTATCAAACTTGTCCGCAGCATTAGTCGTACCGGAGGACATCTTGCCTCCAATCTGGGTGCTGTGGAGTTAACGATGGCACTCCATCTGTGCCTTGATTTCCCAAAAGATAAACTGGTGTGGGATGTCGGTCATCAGGCTTATGTACATAAGCTGTTGACAGGAAGGGCGAGTGTGTTCGGCAGTCTGCGGAGCATGGGAGGAATCAGCGGATTCCCCAAGGTGAAGGAAAACCCGGCAGACACGTTTGACACCGGGCACAGCTCCACGTCAATTTCTGTCGCTCTGGGGCTGGCAAAGGCAAGAGATTTGCAGGGTAGTGACGAAAAGGTATTCGCCGTAATCGGAGATGGTGCATTAAGCGGCGGCATGGCGTTTGAGGCACTGAATAATGCGGCACAAATGCACTCCAACATGGTTATTGTACTGAATGACAACAAAATGTCGATTGCGAGAAATGTGGGAGGAATGTCAAACTATCTGGGAGATATACGAGCGAACCAGAAGTATCGGAATTTAAAGGTCAATGTGGAAAATGCGCTGGAGAAGATTCCTAATGTGGGACAACCTATCGCAGAACATATCAAGAAAACAAAAGATTCCATTAAGCATCTGTTTATCCCCGGAATGCTTTTTGAAGACATGGGACTGATTTATATCGGTCCGGTGGACGGACATAATATTCCGGAGATGGTGAAGGCATTTCATACGGCATCAAAAATTCATGACCAGCCGGTGCTTGTCCATGTTCTGACGAAAAAAGGAAAGGGCTACAAACCGGCAGAGCAGCACCCGGATATCTTTCATGGTGTCGGCTCTTTTGACGTAAAAACAGGAGAAACGGAGCCGGAGGAAACGGTCACTTATACGAATCAGTTCAGTGAGTGGATGGTTGAAAAAGGAAAGTCCTGCGAGGAACTGGTGTCTGTTTGTGCCGCCATGCCGGACGGAACCGGGGTGAGCCGTTTTGCGGAGGAATACCCGGAACGGGCATTTGATGTGGGAATTGCGGAGGAACACGCAGTGACCTTTGCGGCGGGACTGGCGGCAGGGGGAATGCGTCCGGTCGTTTCTCTGTACTCCACTTTTTTGCAGAGAGCTTATGACCAGATTCTTCACGATGTGTGTATTAGCAGCCTTCCGGTTATTTTTGCAGTGGACCGCAGTGGAATTGTAGGACGGGACGGAGAAACCCATCAGGGAATCTATGATATTTCCTATCTGACCTCAATACCGAACATGACCGTACTCTCGCCGATGGACGGCAGTGAGCTGACAGCAATGCTGGATTATGCCATGGACGATATGTCTTCCCCGGTGGCAATTCGCTATCCAAGGGGTGCTGTCTATGCGTATCCGGGCAGCCATGAACCGATTCACTACGGCAAGGCGGAGGTCCTGGAACAAGGTGACGGAAAAGTGGTTATTCTGGCAGTGGGAAATATGGTGGAGACAGCCATGGAGACAGCCCGTATGCTGACAGAGAGTGAAATCAAACCTGCGATTGTCAATATGCGGTTTGTTCATCCTTTTGACAAGGATTTGGTAAAAAAGATGGCAGAGGAGAATGACATTCTTGTCACCATGGAGGATAATGTGTACAGCGGAGGATTTTCCCAGAAAATTCAGGCGTTTTTGCAGGAGGAGGGAATCGGCAAAAAGTGTATTCCGGTCTGTTTTCCGGACATTTTTGTTGAGCATGGTTCTCCGGAGCTGCTGTATGAAAAATATGAAATGGATGCTGCCACAGTGGCAGATTTGATAGAAGGGGCGTTAATGTGAAGGAGCAAAAGGAACGGCTGGACGTACTGCTGGTACAGCGGGGACTGGCAGAGTCGAGAGAAAAAGCAAAGGCAGTTATTATGGCAGGCGAGGTCTTTGTGGAAAACCAGAGAGAGGACAAGGCAGGGCAGACATTTCCGGTGTCGGCAGCGATAGAGGTTCGGGGAAAAAAGATGAAATATGTCAGCCGCGGCGGTTACAAGCTGGAACGTGCCATGGAAAGTTTCCCGATTGATTTGCAGGATAAGGTCTGCATGGATGTCGGCTCCTCGACAGGCGGATTTACGGATTGTATGTTACAGAATGGCGCCCGGTTTGTTTACGCCATTGATGTGGGAACAAATCAACTGGCGTGGAAACTTCGTCAGGACGAGAGAGTTCGTTCCATGGAAAAAACAAACATCCGCTATGTCGTGCCGGAGGATATCGGTGAGTCGGTCGATTTTGTCTCGATTGACGTAGCGTTTATCTCTTTGACAAAGGTGCTTACCCCGGTGAAAGCGTTAATGGGAGAAAACGCCCGGATTGTGTGTCTCATTAAGCCGCAGTTTGAGGCGGGCAGAGAAAAAGTCGGAAAAAAAGGAGTTGTCCGGGAAAAAGGCGTTCACGAAGAAGTGATAGAAATGGTGATGAATTATGCCCTCGGACTTGGATTTCATATATTGGGACTTGACCATTCCCCAATCCGGGGACCGGAGGGAAATATCGAGTACCTTCTCTATATGGAAAATGACCAAAGAGAGCCAGCTGTTGTATCCGGGGAGGAACGGGAAAAGATAAAAGAACTGGTGGCAGAGGCTCACCGGGTACTATAATGATGACGTTTTGCGAAATGAGGAAAACCATGGTAAATCAAAAGGATTTATTTTATATCATTGCGGACAAAAAGAGAGACCCTCATCATGAAACCGCAGAGGAGATTAAAAGATATTTGGAAAATCACAAAAAGTGTGCTAGAATAGTAGAATGTTCCGAGCAAATCGAAGACAGCGTGACAGCAGACAGGTCTGACGGAACGGTTATGGCAATCGTTCTTGGCGGTGACGGCTCGGTTCTTCAGGCGGCAAAACGGTTTGCCGGAAAAAAGGTTCCCATTCTGGGAGTAAATTTTGGCACATTAGGATTTTTGACCGAGGTGGAGAAACCGAGGATTCAAGAGGCACTGGACAGTATTCTCAGCGGACGGTACGAGGTGGAAAACCGTATGGCGCTGCGGGGCAAAGTCAGAAAACAGTCCTCCGGTGAAAAAGTGGGACTGGCAGTGAACGAATTTATTATCGGCAAGCAGGATTTTGGCCATATGATTACGACAAAGGTTTATGTAAATGAGGAGCTTTTGGATACTTATGTGGCAGACGCCATACTGGTGTCCACACCTACCGGCTCCACCGCATATAATTTGTCCGCAGCCGGACCGGTACTCACGCCGGGGATGGAGGCAATGATTATTACGCCAATCTGCCCCCACTCGCTAAATAAAAGGAGTCTTGTCGTGTCCGCAGACGCCAAACTTCGGATTGAGGTGGGAAAGACAAAAGAGCAGTACATCGACGAGGCGGCGGTCCGGGGTGACGGACAGGTGCTTGGGACGGTATCTACCGGAGATATTGTCCAAATCGAAAAAGCCGAGGCGACCTTTGACATGGTACGTCTTGGTGATATCAGTTTCTTTGACAAGATGAGAAGTAAGCTGAACCGGGATTGATTTATTATGAAATGTTAGGGGCGATTGTTTGAAACGAACCAGACAAATCAAAATACTGGAATTAATCGAACAGTATGAAATAGAGACTCAGGAGGAGCTGGCAAAACGCCTTGTAGATGCCGGATTTCAAGTGACGCAGGCGACGATTAGCCGCGACATACGGGAGTTATCCCTCACGAAGGTGTCCGGAAGAAACGGAAGACCGAAATATGCCGTCACCGATTACGGCGGAGCGTCTCCTCCGGTTTATTCAGACCGTTATGCAAGGGTTTTGCAGGATGGCATGGTTTCCATGACACAGGCAGATAATCTTGTGGTGATAAAAACGGTCAGCGGTATGGCTATGGCAGTTGCGGCGGCGATTGACGCCATGGGCATTGAGGAAATTGCCGGCTCCATTGCCGGAGACGATACGATTTTATGTGCTGTCCGCACTGCGTCTCTGGTTCCGGGAGTTATGGATAAGATAAAAAAAGAAAAGGAAAGATAAGATAGGAGAGAATAAGATGTCAGGACATTCGAAATTTGCAAACATTAAACACAAAAAGGAAAAAAATGATGCGAAAAGAGGTAAAATTTTTACTGTAATCGGACGTGAGATTGCCGTTGCCGTAAAAGAGGGAGGACCGGACCCGAATAATAACAGTAAACTTCGGGATGTGATTGCGAAGGCGAAGGCAAATAATATGCCAAATGATACGATTGACCGGGGAATTAAAAAGGCAGCAGGCAACGTGGACGCAGTAAACTATGTAAGCTGCACTTACGAAGGTTATGGTCCGAGTGGAACCGCCATTATTGTAGAGGCTTTGACCGATAATAAAAACCGTACTGCCTCGAATGTGAGAAACGCATTTACGAAAGGAAATGGAAATGTCGGGACAACGGGCTGTGTTTCCTATATGTTTGATCAGAAAGGTCAGATTATCGTTGATAAGGAAGAATATGAGGCAGACGCTGACGAATTTATGATGTTGGCACTGGATGCAGGAGCAGAAGACTTCAATGAAGAAGATGACAGCTTTGAAATTTTGACGACACCGGAGGATTTCAGTGCCGTTCGTGAGGCTTTGGAAAAAGAAAACGTTCCTATGGTGCAGGCAGAGATTACGATGATTCCTCAGAATTATGTAGCACTCACTACGGATGAGGACAAAAAAATGTTTAACCGGATTATGGACCTTCTGGACGAAGATGATGATGTCCAGAACGTATACCACAACGTGGAGGAGACAGAATAAACCCTTATGGGAAACAGGGACCGCCGGATTTTTTCGGCGGTCTCTTATGTCATAACGCAATGCTTACGGCTGACAGTGAAGAATTAGATAATTAGGCAGCTTGGCGGCATGAAAAAATCATTTTGGGACATACTACCTCTTATGAAAATACTGGGAGGCGGTGGCTGTGAAATGGTTTTTGCGGATTGGCGGAATTGTTCTCTGCCTGATTATGGGCTGGGTAAAAACGCCTGTTTTAAAAGTCAGCTCCGGTGACAGTGATGATAGTCAGATTCGTTATGTCGCTTTGGGAGACAGTATCGCCAGCGGTTACGGACTGAAAAATCCGGATAAAGAAAGTTATGTATCAAGGGTAGAGCAGTATTTGGAAACCCGGTATGATTCCGTCTTTTGTTCGAATCTCGGCTATGTCGGTCTGGAGAGTGAGGAATTGCTGGAGCGTCTGACGGATGAAGAAAATAAGTGGTATCGAAAGTATTGTGCCACGCTCACCGGGGCAGACATTGTCACGCTGTCCATTGGCTCAAATGATCTTCTGCATTTGCTAAAAGCGGATGGCAGTATACAGGAAACCATTGCATCAGGGGACAGTGTGTTTCGGGAGGCATGCCGGTCTTTTGCCATTACCCTGCCGAAGATTATTCAGGTGATTCATAATCTTTCTCCCCATGCGGTTATTTACGTGAATAACGTGTACAACCCCTGCCACGACTTGACGCAGTATGCGTCTTTGTACGGACTGGCAGACGGTTATATATCACTTCTCAATGAACCGATTCAAGAGGAGGAGGGCTTTGTGGAGGTTGATGTGAAGAGTGCCTTTGATTCCAGTGAGGAAAAAATGCTCAATGTTACGGTGAACCGGAGTGAGGTGGACCCTCATCCCAATGCTGACGGACATAAGCGGATTGCAGAGGCTGTGATAGAAAAAATAAAAGAAAATGAGTGAGGTTAGCGATGAAGATAAAAGGTGCGATATTTGATTTGGACGGAACCATATTAGAATCAACGTGGGTATGGCGTCAGATTGATGTTGATTTTCTTGGAAAACGCGGCTTTGATGTGCCGGAGGATTATGCCGAATCCATTATTTCCCTGACGTTTGAGGAGGCGGCAAAACTTACGGTGGACAGATTTTCTCTTGAAGAAACGGTCGAGGATGTGATGATGGAGTGGAATCAGATGGCTTTGGATGCATACTCCCATCAGGTGTCTTTAAAGCCGGGAACGAAAGAAGTTCTCCAGTGGTTTGCCAAAGAAAAAATTCCGGTGGGGGTGGCTACCTCCAACACGTCCCTTCTCTTTGAACCCTGTCTGAAACGACACGGAATCTATGAAATGTTCCATTCCTTTACGGAAATTCGAGAGGTTTCGAGAGGGAAAGAGTTTCCGGACATTTACATAAAAGAGGCAGGAAAACTTGGCTGCAAACCGGAGGAATGTCTCGTCTTTGAGGATATTATTCCGGCGTTAAAGAGTGCCGGAGGCGGCGGATTTGTCACAGTAGGGGTGGAGGAGCCGATTTGGAATTATGATGAAAAAGAATTTGCCTCCTGCTGTGATTACAAAGTAGATAAAATTTACGATGCTCTTTCCTTGCTAAATTCATTAAAATAGAGTATCATAAAAGAGTATGATTTTTTTGAGAATGGAGGATAATCATGAGTAAGAAACCGACAGTATTGATGATTTTGGATGGTTATGGTTTAAATGACAAGACAGAGGGAAATGCGATTGCGCAGGCAAAAACTCCTGTCATGGATGGCTTGATGGAAAAATATCCTTTTGTGAAGGGGAATGCCAGCGGCATGGCAGTCGGACTTCCGGATGGACAGATGGGAAATTCCGAGGTAGGTCATACCAACATGGGAGCCGGACGCATTGTATATCAGGATTTAACACGTATCACCCTGGAGATTGAAAAAGGAACCTTTTATGAGAATCCGGAGCTGTTGAAGGCGATTGACAATTGCAAAAAAAATAATTCGGACCTTCACTTGTTTGGACTTTTATCTGATGGCGGCGTACACAGCCATAATACACATATGTATGCCCTGCTTGAGCTGGCAAAGAAAAACGGCATTGAGAACGTATATCTTCATGCGTTCCTTGATGGCCGTGACACACCTCCGGCGTCAGGAAAAGATTTTGTCAAGGCAGCGATGGACAAAATGGAGGAAATCGGCGTTGGACAGGTTGCTACCGTTATGGGACGTTATTATGCTATGGACAGGGATAATAACTGGGACCGTATCGAAAAGGCTTACAATGCACTGGTGCTTGGTGAGGGAGAAACTGCTGAGTGCGGATTGTGTGCTGTTCAGAACTCCTATGACAAAGAGGAGACTGACGAATTTGTAAAACCAACGGTAATTGTAAAAGACGGAAAACCGGTTGCGACAGTAAAGCCGAACGATTCCGTAATTTTTTACAACTTCCGTCCGGACCGGGCACGTCAGATTACAAGAACATTTTGTGATGATAAATTTACCGGATTTGAGAGAGCAAAGGGCTTTATGCCGCTTACTTTTGTTGTATTTACCGATTATGACGTGACGATTCCAAATAAGTTCGTCGCTTTTCCAAAAGTAGAAATTAAAAATACCTTTGGCGAGTTCCTCGCAGCAAAAGGTTTGAAACAGCTTCGTACGGCAGAGACAGAGAAGTATGCTCATGTAACCTTTTTCTTTAACGGCGGCGTAGAAGAGCCAAACGAAGGAGAGGACAGACTTCTTGTAAATTCTCCAAAGGTAGCCACTTATGATTTGCAGCCGGAAATGAGTGCTTATAAAGTATGTGACGGATTGGTAGATGCTATCAAATCCGATAAATATGATGTGATTATTGTAAACTTTGCCAACCCGGATATGGTAGGTCATACCGGAATTCAGGCAGCGGCTGTGAAAGCAATCGAGACAGTAGACGAGTGTGTCGGTAAGGCAGTGGATGCACTGCTGGAGGTGGACGGACAGATGTTTATCTGTGCTGACCATGGTAATGCGGAGCAGTTGATTGACAGTGAGACAAATGCGCCATTTACTGCTCATACAACAAATCCGGTACCGTTTATCCTTGTTAATTATGATGAGGCTTATACATTGCGTGACGGCGGATGTCTGGCTGATATTGCTCCAACCCTGATTCAAATGATGGATTTGGAACAGCCGGAAGAGATGACTGGCAAGTCACTGTTAATCAAAAAGTAATCCTATGGGAAACGAAGAAAAAATAGCAATGAAAGTGTCCAAAAACAGTATTCTCGTCAATGTGGCACTTTCTGCTATGAAACTGATTGCCGGACTGCTTGGGCGGTCCGGTGCTATGGTATCGGATGCCGTTCATTCGGCATCCGATGTGTTTAGTACCATTGTTGTCATGATAGGAGTGAAAATATCAAATCGTGAATCGGATAAAAATCACCCTTACGGTCATGAGAGAATGGAGAGTGTGGCGGCAATTCTCTTGGCAGTGGTGCTGGCGGGAACCGGACTTGTGATTGGCTATCGCGGCGTACAAACGATTATATCTGGAACCGAGGGCGTAGGAATTCAGGTTCCGACCATTCTTCCGCTTGTTGCCGCACTGGTATCTATCGCAGTGAAGGAAGGAATGTACTGGTACACGCTCCACGCAGCAAATCAGATTCATTCCGGCGCACTGAAAGCAGATGCGTGGCACCATCGCTCCGACGCCTTGTCATCTGTGGGAAGTTTTGTCGGTATTTTAGGAGCAAAGCTGGGTTATCCAATTCTGGACCCCATCGCCAGCGTGGTCATCTGTGCCTTTATTTTCAAGGCGGCATTTGATATTTTTCGGGACGCTACCAGTAAAATGACGGACGAATCCTGTGATGATGACACCGTAGAGGCGATACGCTGTGTCGTCGTGAGACAGCAGGGTGTCGTGGAGCTGGATGATATCAAGACAAGGCTTTTTGGAAATAAAGTGTATGTAGATATTGAAATCAGCGTAGATGGGGATATGACACTGCGGGAGGCACATGGCATTGCCGAGCAGGTGCATG
This sequence comes from uncultured Eubacterium sp., assembly GCA_964518785.1. GTDB lineage: Bacteria > Bacillota > Clostridia > Lachnospirales > Lachnospiraceae > Eubacterium_F. The sequence goes on along the minus strand of CAZFHT010000031.1, from coordinate 387 downwards.
ATCAGGTAGAGGGAAATTTCCCGGATGTAAAACATTGCATGGTTCATGTAAATCCGTATACCGAAAACTTGTACATTGACCGATAAATACCTGTAACAATCATGCCGGAAATAGACAAATGATTGTACTGGTATTTATTGTAATGTACTAAAATTGACAGTTAAATAATAATAATCAGGTGACGATATTATAATCAGAAGTGTTGATTAGAAGGTCACAAGTGAATAGAGAGTGGTTGGTGTGTTTACATGCTGAAACTCTCTATTTATCTTTTGATTCTTCGAATGGTAAAAAGGGAAAGGTGCGAATGAGAGATGGAAAATACATTAGTGCAGTCTGGAAATTCTGTTTATACTTCGTCTGAGTCTGAGCATAAGAAAAGTGATA